>NZ_JBNTJW010000010.1:0-144728 GCF_051195055.1 Halobellus sp. EA9
AAACCCGGCGAAGAAGCACTCAAAATCATCCTCGAAACCGCTCTATGACTTCACCAACAATCGCTTACCCAACAGCGGAGGAGAAAGAAAGAATTTGAGATTAGATTAAGCCGTTAATAGTCGATAGAGCCGTTTTTAGGCACGAACAGTCGAACAGGGTTCCACAGTTGAAGCATGGGTTTTCTATTTGAGACAGACCACACCCCTGATCACGAGTGTATCCACTGATAGGTTCTCATCACACACCCCGTGTGCAAAGTGTAAATGTGCCGTATTCCGACGATAGAGAGATATTAGGCTGGTTTTGTATATTGAGTATGGCCTCGTGGGATGACACAGACGTACTGGACTCCGTGTAAGAGATGAATTGAGTAACAAGTCGAGCGGGAACACCCCGTGTGTAAAATGAAATTCGAACGGTGAACATCAAGAGAGCCGGAGACTGGACCGATTTTCACTTCGATGATGGGGGGATGGTCGACCCTGCGTTTACACTTCGATGACGGGGGGTGTCAGACGCGCGGCTTGCACTTCGATGATGGGGGGTGGAACAACTAAGTCCAATCACAGATACACAAATTCACATGAGGGCCGCCGATTCTACGTTACACATCGATGACGGGGGGTCTTCCACCAGATGTACTTCGGTGATGGTTCTTACTGACGAGCCGTGAAACAGCTGAATTCGCGGGAAATATTGGATACAACGGGCGAATAAACATCGACGGGGGTTAATCTTTTTAATGCTCCGGTGTACAGCAGGCATATGGCCGGTAGTGATCAAGAAGGGGCGGATCAATCCACCCTTGATGAAGAAACTAGTTCTACATCGGATGGACAGCAGTTAGAATCCGCCCGTGAGGATGCTGCCGGAGACTCAAGCCACAATCAGGGATCGACTGAAGAGAGCGCTCAGCGGTCGATCCGTGATATGCTCGATGATGAGGGGGAGGCATCGGTTTTCGTCAACCGGGATCTCGTCGAGCCTGACACGATTATCGACGAGGAGCGAATCGTCGGCCGTGACGACCAGCTCGAGTCCGTCGTCTCGTTTCTGAAACCGACTCTCCAGGGAAATCGGCCGCCGAATATGCTGCTGTACGGTCCCGCAGGAACAGGTAAGTCACTCATCATCGGGGCCGTCACGCAACAGATCATCGAGCTCTGTCAATCCAAAGGCGAACGGTTCGGCGTTGTCGATATCAACTGCCAGCCAATCAATACGCTCGATCAGGCCGTCTACGAACTCGTCCAAACTGTCGCCCAGGACGTTGGGAGGGAAGTCGGTGTTCCAGAGACCGGCGTATCGACGAAGCGCAAGTACCGACGTCTGTACGAACTCATCAACGAGCACTACGATTCGGTCATTTTCATTCTCGACGAGATCGACCTCTTAGTCGGCCGGCGCGAAAACGACGAACCCGCATACTCGAAACTCCTCTATCAGCTCTCGCGGGCGAGTAACACGAACGAAATCGAAGGCCGCGTGTCCGTCGCAGCACTGACGAACGATCCAAAATTTATGGAAGACATCGACGGGCGTGCCGAGAGTTCATTCAATCCACGTGACGTCTACTTCCCTGACTACGACGCAAACCAGCTGCGCGAAATTCTCGAAAATCGACGCGATGCGTTCCGTCAAGATGCACTCGAGGACGACGTGATTCCGCTCGTGGCGGCGTTCGCTGCACAAAGTCACGGTGACGCACGGAAGGCGATCGACCTGTTCCGCGGTGCCGGTGACCTCGCAGACGAACGGGGAGATGAAGTGGTCACGGAGGACCACGTCCGAGAATCTCAGGAGGAGATTGACAAAGACCGGTCGCTGAAGCTCGTTGAGGGGCTTACGACACAAAAGAAGATTTCACTGTACGCAACCGCAGCCGTTGCGTATCACTCGAGTCGGACGGGTAGTTCCGTCCCAAGCCCGGTTGGATTCAAAGTTTATCAGTGGGTCACGAACGAACTCGATGCGGACCAGATGACTCGTGAAACGTACGTCAAATATGTCAAAGAACTCTCGACATACGGGTTGATTTCAACATCCCGGAAAAGCCGCGGACGAGGCGGCGGGATGTATATGGAGTTCACATTCACGGGTGATCCTGAAGCGATGATGACTCGGATCGTCGATGATACACGCCTGGAAGGAATAGCCCAGCAGGAAGAACTCCTCAGTTCAGTCGTGAATGCTCAGCTGAAAGAATTTCACGAGGAGTAAGAATCCTGGCGAGCACCCGGTGGAGAACACACCCCCCGTCTTCGATGTGTAAAGTCGAGATTGTAGCGGGGGAGAAGTCGAGAGAGTCCTGAACTGGTGGCGGTGAGTCAGCGAACGCGGAGCAGCCACTTCCGCATCAGATCTTTCTAACCCACTGGAAACGAGATCAAGACACGGAGTCTCGTGACCCCCACCCCCCGTCATCGATGTGTAAACAGCAGGGGGGAAGGGGGAACTCACGTAGAATAAATTACGAAAGTCGTGCTTGACGCCACGAGACGGTTGAAAACAAGAGAGATCGTGTAGGAGGTCGAGAAGCGTGATTGTTCGGTTAGTCGAAGTATCGCTTCTCCTAACCTTCACATCTAAATGTAGTACGGTTGCAGTTGTAACGCACTGCATATAAAACTTCGTCAGACAATATGCATTGCTTACGAGAATATAGATTGCGTCGCTGAGACGCTCTCCTTCGTGTTAATGCCCTCATCGCCGGTTTTCGCCATTCTGTTCTCGTCACCCCCCTCCCCCCTCTCATGGTTTTACACATCGATGACGGGGGGAGGGAGTGCGACCGTGATTCTCTATTGAACCATTCGTTGCCCGGTCACTGGAAATCGGTTAGCTCTGGCTCACGTACCCCTGCGAGTTCTTGTTGTATCTCCGTGCGATCCCACCCAAGCGGTGACAGAACACTCTCGACAGCTCTGACGAGTTGCGTCTCGTAGTACGACGCATCGTACGACTCCGTCTCTTCGTGAGCCAATGCGACCCGCTCTCGAGAACTCTTCTCGTCGTCGACGACCACGTACTCGATGTCCTGTCCCGGGTGGATGGCGAGGTCCTGGTCGCGAGCCCGCTTCAGCACCGCCACGTTCTGTGTGTTCTGCGTGAACCCTCTAGCGGCTTGGAGACACGATTTCTATTGAGTAAATGGGAACTGAGAAAGGAACTCTATCGATAGCGCTGGACGTGTAGTGGTGTGGGGGAGGGGTTGGATCGCAGATAAGTCACGGAATTTATGAGGGGTATGTCAGTCGCCAGATCCAAAGCTCACGTAGAACTCTCCACCCCGCAGCTTCTCCCAGAGGGGTTCATCATCCTCTTCAAATTTCCCGTAGTCAATGAAGTCCTGAATGTCTCTAACCGTGATGCCATTCGTACTGTCATCCTTACTGCGCCACGCACGCGGGAGACTCACTAAACGGAGGAGGTAGCGGTCTGTTGATTCACGGACTTTCTTCGGCAACTTACCTGCCAATGGATCGGGACCTCGCCGGCGGGCCATCCGGAACTCGTTTCCGGTCAATTTGACGCGGCCATTGGTCGCTCGGTCTGGTGTAACGGCCTTGACTTCGACCCGTCTCATATGTTCGGGACGCCAGCCCGAGTTCGCTTCTTCGTCCATGCCGGCGAAAGGGTCGATATAATCGAATCCGGGCCCACGCTCGTCAGAGACGTCGAACAACAGGCGGAATGCAGTCCGATACGGTGATTCATCGGGGATTGTCACCTGCCGAAGGACCACTTCCGGCCGTTCGCCCTCAATTGCTGGCTCATCTGTATCGATATCTGCGATGTCTTCAACCGGTTTCATTCGCCAGATATCGGCGCTCCGCCATCGAGTGAGTTCCTCGATGATTCGCTCTCGTGTCGATTGGTCTTGCGTCCGGAACTGGTTCCACGTACGCGCCAGACACAGCAGTTCGGCTTCACGCCCTCGGTCATCAGCAATCTCTGCATTTGATGTCGGGGTACTAGATGAAGTCGATCCAATACTGGGAGCGCCCCCATCGTCAGGTGCATCTTCTAGTGTGAGTGATGAGTTAACCGCATCATCCAGCTCGGCATCCGACGCTGACACCCACTGCATGGTGAGCTCTCGTCGCTTGGCGTGGCTTGTAGGTCCACCGCCGCCACCAGTGTCCTCACGATACCCGTTCAGTGCGTCAGTAACAGTCGCGAGCGACTCGGTGGGGTTCTCGAGTGCCGTCGTGAACGCCCTGAGGAGCTTATCGGTGTCATCGTCCTCACTGAGTGAGGCGGCGAACGTTTCGTGGCGGGTTGCGTGCCACTCGGCGACGGTCGTTATAATGGATTCGGGAATAGGCCCGTCACTTTGTTTTGGGAGTTCGATCAGCAAGCGGTCCCTGAGCGTTGTCGCCACGCGGTCGCCGGCGGGAATGCCCTCTATGACTGGTGTCAGTGGCGCCGGTGGCGCTGTTGGGTTGGCAGCTGTTTCGACGGCTAGGGCGAAGGCGGTTTCTGCATCTGATTCGCTATTGGTGTACGTCGCCCAGAAGGCGTCAATTTTGGCGACGGCAGTGAGGTACTTTCGGAGGGACTCGACGTCGCTGTCGGTCGGCCACGAATCGAGTTCATCCCAAACTTGGTGGCCTCTTAAGTCATCGCGATGAAGCTCTGAGGCGTTCTGGAGTGCTGTAGCAATATATTGGAGTCGTGCGTAGAACTCCTCCGTCGCTGCGGCCGCAATACAATGCCGGGTGACCGGTTCGGCAAGCCCCGCAGTCGTGAATGCCTCCACCCACGCATTGACGACAGTGTCCTCCGTCTCGTTCGGTGCATTCGCCATTTTCTCCAACGTGGGTTCGACATCGTCGTCCGGATCGATATGCAACTCCGGTGGGCTTGCCGTCTCGTCGATGTTCGAAAGCAGTGTTCTTAGTGCCGCTTGAACCAGCTTGAATCGCTGTTCTCGGAGCTCAGAGAGTTCTTTGCGGACATTCTCTTTCTGTTCGGCGTAATCGTAATCAAGTGCGTAATCTGGCTTGATGAGGATGTTCTCGAAGACATCCCTAAGCGAATATTGGTCGATAACTTGGGCAAGGCCATCTGCTACGAGGTATAGCGGGATCTCTGTCGAATCGTCACTGTGCTCGTCGATTGCGCTCCGATAGATAGCGATCTGATTAGGCTTTTCCTCAGCAGTGGTTGGCGGTGACCACTGCGTTGATCGTCTCGAACTCGTACCTTCTGGGTTCTCGATAATCCCGATTGGATTGTTGATGATCGCATTAAGCTGGTTGTAGACCGATCTATGGTCGGGCTCAGATACATCTGCATCGTATGCGGCTAGCAGATAGATTATCCGGGGCTTCAGTGTGGATTTGAGATCCTCTATCGCATCTTGTTCTTGCGCTGTTGGCTCGGACTCGTCTTCGGGAACTCCGAGGTCCGGTTGTTCCGTCTCTGTTTGAATTCCAAACGGAGGTATTGGCCCATCGGGGGCACCCCCGAGCAGGTATGCAATGGCTCGTGCCTCTCGACTGGGCCGTTCGACGATCGCAATGGACTCGTCATTGGCGAACTGCTCGCGTGCATGCTGTGGGATTTGCTGCGTGTAGATTCGTAGCTCAGGCTCCTCGACTTGTGGGACGTCCTCCTCAACGTGGAGGATGAGCGAGTCGTCGGCCCATCGGACCGGGAGTCGAACGCCAGTATGCCAGATATCTCGACGAATCCACTGGCGCTTGGGTTCCTCATCAGTGAGTTTTCGACTGACTTGCGAGGTCGCCGTGAGCCGCCGTAACAATCCATAGGTGGGCACTGTATTCGACTGGGAATCCCATGTGGATTCCATCGCCGAAAGCGCTTGATGGTCGTATGTGCGATGTGTATCGGCAACCGCACGGCTGGTTAAGAACTCGTTGAGTCGATCGGCCGCTTGGGCCGGGGTTAGTCCATCAAGCGGCCGTGCACCAAGCATTGTCGGCAGCGATGCAATGTCGACGTTCGGCAGTTCTCCATCCGAATCGAACCGCGACTCGATGCTTGCGATAATTTCGTCGAGATCGAGTCGTGGCAGATAGCTGGCCGCACCGCGTTGCTCATCGGCGGTGATCAGTGGCCTTGCTGTGTGAAGGTCCTCTGGCATCAACCCACCGGGCGGTTCCGCAGGATCGTCATCTGTATCTGGTTCCGTGACCGGCCAGAGTGCCGCATCCTGTAGTTGGACGACCCCGAGCGCTGGAATCGTGGCGTCGTGTGTATTCGGTTGGTGACTGTAATGCGTACCGTCACAGTACCAAGCAGTGTCTGTGATGGTCGCCGTGAGTTCTGGCCAGATAAGCGCCGTCGCATCCCGAACTGCCTCCCGATGACCCCGGTCAGCGTCTGGATTGAGTTCCGTGAGATGCCACCACGTTGGGATCGCCAAGTCCTTGTTGTACTCCCACTCCTCAATATCGCAGTCTAACCAATCTTTTTGACAGCTACCCGAGTGGCCGGCACTGAACGCTGGATGGTGTTCTGAGCGCCAACTAATCGTTTGGTACCGCTCCAGCAGGTCTTCGGGTGGGGAAATCGGTGGATTGGCTTCGAACTCGGGATCGGCATCCGCGAGGGACTGCACTTCCGAGAGTGATAGCGCGCCCGTACGACGGTCGTCGGTGCCTCGGCCAGGGAAGAGCCATCCCCAATCGATGTGGGGGCCGACCTGGACGCCCAGATGCAACAAGAAGTAGAGTTCCCACCGCTTGCGTTCTGCCTCTGAGAGGTCCATCTGTGCATGGATGGCCTCCCACTGCTCGTCACTGGGCGGCGCGAGGGTTGGGGTGTCCGTGGGTTCGAAGTCTTGGCGGCACTCGATTGCTGCGGCCCATCGCCGGAACTTCGCGGCCGGCTCGGCCTCACCATCATCAGTCCCGGAAAATGGATACTCGACGCCATTTTCACTTGCGAGCGAATCCGCAACGGCGCTGAATCTCTCCGCCCATTCGGGGCCGAACACCAGTCGCTCGGCTGGGAGTTGGTTGCCGTCGTCGGTCGGAAGCGGGATCGTCTGCACGTATCGTCGCTCGAGAAACGCATCGTAGTCCGTTGGGGTACCGGTGAGTGTATCATACGCGAAGACTTCCTCGACGTCGTCGAACTGCTTGTTGTGGAACGGCTGGGGGGTCACCCACTCGGCAGTTTGTCCGGCTGTGGATTGCTTGTATAGATCGGCTAGGTAGCCGACGACGTCTGGGTCGCCATTTTCGTCGCCCGAGAACCCACCCGCTTCGGCGCCGACACGGCGATAGAAAGCTGCTTGCCCTTCCAGCTCTCGGGTTCCCCAGCGTCGGTTATGCCGCTTGAGCGGGCCGACCCACTCGTTTTGATACGGAATGATATAGACCGGTAATTGTTGGGGTGGAGTGGGGAGTTCCGCCATGGATTGTTGTGACTCACCGGGCTCCTGGCGGCGGAAGACGATGCGTTCACTCCGTTGGCGGGATCCATCATCGGATTGCCCCTCGCTAGGCCTCGCGCGAACTAATCTGGTTACGGTTGCCTCCTCCGACTCAGTCGTCGATGTGCCTTCCTTGTGTTTCTCTGCCGGCAATAGGGGGACACCATGTCTACCGAGGCGGGTCGCTGCATCGACTTCTGCATCGTTTTCATCGTCGTCATCCGCATCTGCGCCGTGGCCGGCTAGCGCCTCCGCTATGGCCTCGAAGTACAGCTCTGCGTGGGTTGGCTGCTCGACAGTCACATGCCACGCATCGAACCCACCATCCGGTGTGGTTGTACTGGCTCGTTTCCAGAAGTCACAGAGGACCGTCACGAGGTCATCTTCCGATGCATCTGCTGCAATCGTCTCGATAATCGTGGTCAACCCGATCTGGGAAAGGAACCCGTTGAACTGGGATTGGTCACTCGGCCCCGATTCGGGGAGGTCGGCTTTCCACGCTTTCCCATTCGCGATGACCTCTGTAGCAGGGATCGGCGGCGCGGCATCCCGCCCACGCAATGCCTCGAAGGCTTCCAACCGCGTCGGGTCGAGCAGTGTCGCCGTCGGCTGCAACGGTTCCTGGGAGTCAGTCGGGACGATCGCGGTGTCTTGGAGTCGACTGAGGGTGTCAGCGATTCCATTTGCGAGCGATGTCCCGGCGTCAGTCTCGGCGACGTCGACGGGGGCAACAAGCCACGGCATCCACGATCGATATCCCGACGGTGGAGCGTGAGTTGCCTCGTTGCTTTGGATGAGGTCTTCGCTTACGGTCGCGATGAGCGTCGGGAGCTCCTTGAGGAGCGTCTGGTTTTTTTCAGCAGTCGCGAGATGTTGGCGATCGAAACTCACCTCGAAGGGAGCATGAATTACGAACGGGAACGGCGTCGAAGCATCCGAAATCGGGTAGTAAAGGTGGAGAGGTTCTGGCGTTGGTTCCCAATCGGCTGCCTCGGGGCGCGGCTGTTCCAGCAGGATATCTATCGTTGCCGATTCGGCGTCGATGTCGCGGTCCTCATCCGTCAACCACTGATGGACCTCTGGGGTCAGTGTCTGTGAGTATCGAAGGAACTCTCGCTTATGGGTGGTTGTGCCGGCAGTAGTGGTCGTTTCCTCTGTGACTGTATGCGGAATTCGGGAGAGTTCGGGATCATCGCCGATGGACGACTGGTGGGTACTGTCGGTCTCGATAGTCACTTCCCGGCGGTCACTAATCTCAAGCGAACCGGTTTCCTCGGTGTCATCGCCCTCGAGTTTGAGGAAATCGATTTCGTCGAGTTCCCCAAGGAGGACTAGCGTTGACGCAGAAAGGTCGGTACACTCATCCCAGAATTGCGCTTGGGGTGTCTTGTCGCTGGACAGTCCGCCAACGTTTGCGCTTCGCCGGTTAGTCTCAAAGGCGTCGACGATATCGCGACCACTTTCGGCGAGTGCGCTTTGAACAGAATCGAGCAACCCGGTCCATTCCGGGTCATCATAATCAAGCCGGACGACCGTCTGGTAAGTGTCGGCATGGTCCTCGAGCCATTTATTGTCCGGCGTTGCGGTTGATGAAGAGGATTGACCTGTCTTGAGGAGGGCGTCAACGAGCCGGCCTGTTGCATCTGACTCCTCGCGGTCGGTACTGATGAGGAATGGGTACCGGAATAAAGAGAGTCGAGGCAAATCGGTGAGGAACTCGCTTGGCGCTGGCGGCGCCTGCTCCTCGGTCGACTCCCGCTCAGCGATGGTGTCGATATCCGGCGTTGATGGGAGTCTCGACCATGCTTCTTCATCTAGGATTTCGTCGAGAATAGACTGATACGACTCGATGACGGAACTCTCGACATCGAGTTCATTTCTGAGATTTGTCTTGAGGTAATGGTCGTACCCTGCTAACAGCATCTGGCCCGCGCGATAGCGAGAGAACTGTGCCGAGAGCTGATCGTCATCGACGACCGAATGGACGGAAAACCGCTCACTCAGCTGGAGTAACGATTTGAGACCAACCCCTTTCTCACCGATCGAGTCGCTGTTGTCGAGTTTCTCCGATCGGCCGAGTCCAGTGACCGCCTCGAACACATCATCATCGTCGAGTTCAAACGGCCGACCAGTGTTCGCGATGAGTAAGGATTCTGGGCCGACGATAACAGCCACTCGTCCGTCATCGTCGGATCCGTCGCGAATCGCGTCCCGCGCATTCTGGATGAGTTCCAAAACCGTCCGACTCTCGTGCGTGGAGGCGACGACTTGATTGCCGACGCCAAGATCCGCCTCCTTGCTCCATCGGCTTTCGTTCGTTAATGCACCGAGGAGGTCTTGATGTTCAGTGCGACATAATTCTTCGATCGTCTGCTTTGGGGACCCTGAGCCACTCACTGAAACTCTAAACCTGTAGCCTGTGCGGTCTTTCCCCACTTAAATAAAAGGTAGGGTCGATACGCCTTGTTGTACGAGTCCGGCTCCTTCGCCCTCCCGTCAAAACTACAACCAGGAACGACCGAACCAAGCTCTCAACGGAGGAAATCCAGCTGAGGAGGTGCTGAACCAGACAGTAACTTTCACTCCTGTAGTTCAGGGGCCACAACGTTGATCTCCTTTCGTTGAATCCAAGACTCAGTGATTCATTGATCACCGTCTTCTTTTGCTAGTTCGCGGATCTTTTCCTTCGTCTCTTCGCGGTGCTCGCCGAACGCCACTTCGAAAATCCCCCGGTAGAAGTGCTTGTTCTTCTCGAGCGTGACGTCCTCTCGCTTCAACTGTTTCTTCAGCCGCGTGAATGTGACCTCGATATCCTCGCTCTGTTCCGGTTCAACGTATATTGTGGCTGAGTCCCAGTCCTCGCGGATGTTCAATGGTTCATCATCCGTTTCTGTTGCCTCCTCAGTGGGAGACTTAGTATCCGCCGAGCCAGCACCCTTCTCCTGACCTGATTGCTCTTCTGTGGCGGCTGCAGGTTCGCGGTCTTGTCTCTCTGTTTCCGACGTCGCCTCTGCCGTCTCGTTGTCGTCGTCCGCGACTTCTTCGTCTTCTGCTTCCTCTGATGGGTCCTCAAATCGCTCGTCCATTCCTCGGGGCATAGTTACACCTCCACCTGCGTTTTGTCGAACGCCCGTTCCATTGTCTCAGCTATCTCCAGGAAGAGGTCGCGCTCGACTTGCTGGTCGTTCGCGTCCTCCCATTCGAAAATATCGCAGCCGTTGTCCCACGCGCGCTGTATCGCTACCCGCATTGGAAGCTTGAAGATCGGCGCTAGTGATGCATATGACTCGTCAAATGCCTCTAGGAACTTCTGTGACTGACCATCGTCTCTATACATGTTTGCCAGTAGTCCCACGATCGCAATCTCGATCTGTTGGTTGTCCTCGATGGATTCCAGCTGATCCCAGAGATCGTCTAGTGCCGCTTCAAGCGTGATTTGTTGGATATAGTTGGCGGAGTTTGATGCGGGCATCGTCGGTGGTGAACTGCCAGTCAATGGTGGATTCGTTCTCGTTGCGAGTGCGTTCCCACGCAGCGACCTCCGCACGGAGGGTCGCTGCGTCGGGAATCCGTCGGTTGAGACATTCTGTGGCGAGTGCGCTGAACTCAATCTCGGCCATGTTGAGCCAACTGCCGTGCTTGGGCGTGAAGTGGAACTCTAGCTTTCCAAGGAGACGATGCGCTTCTGCTGGAGGAAGAAACTCGTAGAATGCGTAGGCTTTGTGGGCGCTGAGATTATCGAGCACCACCCGGATGCAGTCGGCATCCGGGTAGTGCTCATCGACGAGCGTCTGCATTTGCTGGACGAACTCACGTTTCCGACGGCGTTTCGTTACCTCGACGTGTCGCCACCCGGTGAGCGGTTCGCTCATTATAAAGAGATTCCGCGTTCCGTTGCGTTTGTACGTGTAATCGTACCGAGCGACCGCTCCCGGACGGGCCGGGAGCGGGTCGCGGACGTGCTTGTGTAACTCCTTGTTGCTCTCGTCGAAGCAGATGACAGGACGCGTTGGGTCGTACGGTTCGTGGTAGAGATCGAGAACGTCCTCCATTCGGTGGACGAAAGCAGCGTTGTGTTCGGGTTTGATCACCCATTCTTCTGATCGGTGAGGGTGCAGCCGTGTTTTTTTAGCACCTGTCGCACGGTTTCGTGAGAGATCGACTCAACGTCGATCTCGTTGAGAGCAACGAGTTGGTCGGCGAGGAGATGAAGCGACCAGCGAGAATGTCCTTCTGGCGGCTCGCTGCACGCTAATGCGATGAGGTGAGCCTCAGCTCGTCCGTCAAGTTTGCGCTCGTAGACGCGGTCGGCCTCGCGGCGATTAATCGCCGCAAGGCCGTCCTCAGCGTACCGCTTGCGGAGGCGACCAACCGTTCCGGGATGACAGCCGACGGCTTGACCGACCTGCTCGTCGGTCAAGCCGTCATCCGCATGCAAGAGACAACGTACACGCGTGAGAACACGCGTTTTGTACGTTCCAGCGGAGAGCATCGCTTCGAGTTCGGCGCGTTCGTCAGCGGACAGATCGACAACGTACTTCTGGGTTCGCGGCATGATGGACTTCAGAACACGTCTGAATACTACCTAGAGGTGCTCTGAGTAGATAAATCTAGCAGTTCAAGCTTGAAGCGGCACTAGAATAGTGATTTAATCCAGGGCCAGTATGCGACCCACGAGAGCGCGACGACAAATATCGAGCAGACCATTGTCACGAGTCCGAAGCAGACTACGTCGTGTGTCGTGAGCGGCCCCTGTTCTTTCGTCACGAGAACGGCCGTCGTGTTGAACGGAAAAACCGTCGTTGAGCCCACCACGAGGAGGACGCCGAAGGCGAGTGAGAGTTGGTCAATTCCGAGCCCTGCCCCGAGACGGAGAACGATCGGGAGGATGACGAGGATGGCGGCCGACCCGGTTGAGAAGACCGCGCGAATGCAAGCCGCCAGCAGGAGCAGGACACCGATGCTCTGCCACGACGTGAGCGCGTAGAACGGGATCGCTCCTCCAATCGATTGAACGAGAAACTGGAGTGCGTCCACCGACTCCATCCGATTCAGCAAGGAGAACATCGCACCGACGACGAACAGAATCCCCCAGCTGACGTCTAGCATCTCATCAGCGGTTAAGATGTCGACGCCGGGGAATGTGAGAACGGCGACGGCGAGTGCTGCTGGTACGATCGCTGGAATACCATGGAACGAACCGATGATCCACAGGCTGACCGCTCCGACCATCGTCACGGCGACGAGCCGTTGCTCGGGGTCAAGCGTTCGGAGCGTCCCGGTGTCTGGACTCACTCCCCCATCAACCTCCAGGTGCTCCCTTGACGACGGTCCATAGAGTCGACTTGCGGCCCCTGCGGTGAGGCCATACAACACCACGACTGGTGGGACCATGTAGACCGCCCACTCGGCCCACCCCATCGGCGTGACGGTCGTTCGAATAATCTCGGACGTGACAAGCGCCATCCCCCCGGCAGTCATCAGCGCCATCGAGGCGATAGTGTTGACGTGCCCGAGAACGAGAAACGCTGCACGCTCGAAGTCGCTCCCCTCCTCAAGACCGAAGGATGCCGCCATCTCCTCAATGATGGGAACGAACGTCGTCGCGCGGGCGACAGCTGATGGCATAACGAATGCCAGCGCGAAGACGTGGATGGCCACCGAGTGGATCGGCCGTGGTGACTGGGAACCGTCTGCGAGAAGCCGGGATGCGAACCAACGGTCAAGGTTGACCTTGTCGATGGCGATGCCGAGGAGAAAGACGAGGAGCAAGAAGAAGACGAGCGAAGAGGCAAACCCGGATGCCGCCACGCGAAACGATGGGGCGCCACCAAGCACGACCAGCAACACGACGGTAAATGTGGACGAGACGACGTACGGAACGGCCTTCGTGAGCCAGAGGATAAGCGTGAACGCGAAGATGGCGAACACGTTCTGGACGGCGTCGGTGAATATCGATGACTCGACGACCACTCCCCAGCAGATGGCGGTGATAGCAGCGATGACGCCGCTAAGTCGTCGTACCGAGGTGATGTAGCTCAAGCCGCCAGCGATCCCGCCCTTAGTCATGGTATCTCTCGCGGCCGCTAGCGACGGTGGTGGATGCTCGGCTGGTCATCGTGGCGTGCTCTCGACCTCGGGTGGTTGCGGGCTGGACAGCAACATATGAGTAGTACGACGGCCGGCTCAGTCGTCGGCCGACGTGCTCGACGGTGGTGTCGTTCCGTTTGCCTCCGTTCCGGCGTCTTCCTCGTCAACAGGGAAGTAACACGCGGCGGAGTGCGTGTCGTCACCTGCTTCGTCGAGAGGTGGTTCGGCTTCTCGACATTCGTCTACTGCCTTTGGGCAGCGTGGGGCGAACGCACACCCGCTCGGTAGGTTCACCGGGTCGGGCGGTTCACCGTCGAGTAGCACCCGTTGGCGGTCCTCAGTCGGGTCCTTCTCGGGTGATGCTGAGAGGAGTGCCGACGTGTAAGGGTGTCTCGGACTCGACACCACCCGTTCGGTCTCCCCGATTTCGATGATGCGCCCGAGGTACATGATGGCCAGTCGATCGGATACCTGCGAGAGACTCGCGAGGTCGTGAGAGATGTAGATGATACCGATTCCATCCTCGTCGGCAAGGTCCCGCAGTAGGTTGAGGAGGTTGACTTTCAGCGAGACGTCGAGCATCGACGCTGGTTCGTCACAGACGAGGAATTCCGGATCAAGGACGAGTGCACGCGCGATGGCGACACGCTGACGCTGACCGCCTGACAGTTCGTGGGGGTATTCGTCGAGGAACTGTTCTGCGGGCGTCAGCCCGACTCGCTCTAGGGTCTCCGCGACTTTCTCTTCACGGCTTCCTTCCGCAAGGTCGTGAATCTCTAGTGGCTCGGTGATGAGCCGCTGAACGGTTTGGCGCGGGTTCAACGAGTCGAAGGGATCTTGGAAGATTATCTGAGCCTTCCGTCGGAACTCCTTCATCCCGCCCTGTTTGTACTCCTCGATGGATTTCCCGTCGAACGTGATGGTGCCTCCAGTCGGGTCTTCGAGGAGTGAAATAGTCTCGCCGAGCGTCGACTTCCCACACCCGCTCTCGCCGGCGATGCCGAGAACCTCGGACTCGTGGAGTGAGAAGGAGACGCCGTCGACGGCCTTTACCTGCTGTGGTTCTTCACCCCGAAGGCGATCGAGGAGCGGTTGACTCGTGGAGTACCACTTCTGTAAGTCGTCGACACGGAGAATCTCTTCTGTGCTATCGGCCTCCTCCTCGTCTTCAACCGGATCGATACCCCACGTTTCGGGGTCTTGAGACTGCGAACGCATCTGCGCTGCTTGATTGACGTGGTGGCATGCTGACCGGTGATTGCGATTTGGCAAGTCAGTAAGCGGTGGGTGTGACTGCTCACACTCCTCAGTGGCGAAGGGGCAACGGTCGGTGAACACACACGACGTCGGCGGAGCGCTCAGGTCGGGCGGCGAACCCGGGATCGAGACTGGATCATCGCTGAGCTCGTCCACTTCGGGGAAGGAGTTCTTCAGCCCCATCGTGTACGGGTTCGTCGGGTTGGTGAGGACGTTATCGACGCTTCCCTGCTCCATCACCTTCCCTCCGTACAGCAGCGAGAGCTCGTCGCACGTCTCGGCGATGACGCCGATTTCGTGGGTTATGAGCAGCAGCGAACTATCGATACGATCCTGGATTTCGAGGATTTTATCGATGATCTTGTCCTGAACGATGACGTCCAGCCCGGTCGTCGGCTCGTCGGCGATAATGAGGTCGGGTTCAAGCGCGAGCGCCATTGCGATGGTGACCCGCTGGCGCATCCCCCCAGAGAATTCGTGGGGGTATTCGTCGATGCGGTTCGGGTCAAGGCCAACCATCTCGAACAGCTCGCGGATACGATCACGAGCCTTCTTCTTTGAGACGTTTCGATGGGATTGGATCGCCTGTCGAATCTGCTTCTCGCAAGAGAGGACTGGATCAAGTGCGTCCATCGCACTCTGGGGGATGTAGGCGATGTCCTCCCAGAGAACGTCGCGGGGCTCCTTCTCGGAGAGTTTAAGTAGATCTTCGCCCTTGAACCGGACTTCGCCGGTGTCGACGTGGCCGTTGTCAGGAAGTAGCCCGAGGATCGCCTCGGCGGCCGTCGACTTGCCGGAGCCGCTCTCGCCGGCGAGTCCGTAGTTTATGCCCTCGTCGATGTTGAAGGAGATTCCGTTGACTGCGTGGACGCGTCCCTCTTCTGTACCGTACGTGACCGTGAGGTTGTCGACTTCGAGTAGACTCATTGTTCTGTGTTGATTTCGGGGTTGATGACTTCCTCGTAGGCGCGGCCGATGAGGAACACCGATGTTGTCACCGCGGCGATACCGATTGCTGGCGGGATGACCCACCACCACGCGACACGGATACTGCCGGAGGCGAACACCTGCCGGAGCATCCGCCCCCAGCTTGTCGTTGTCGGGTCGCCAAATCCGAGGAAGGCGAGGCTCGCCTGCGCTGCGATGGACCACGCGACGCCGTAAGCCGTATAGAGGAAGCCGATGGGTAGGACGTTAGGTGCGACGTGGAAGAACATCGTCCGGAAGTCACTAGCGCCGCTGGCCTTTGCGGATTTTACGAACGTCCGCTCGCGGACGGTCAACACCTCCGAGCGGACGACGCGAGCCGGCATCTTCCAGAGGAACGCGACGATGACCACGGTGATGATCCAGATGTTCGGTGAGATGAACGTCAGGAGGAGTAGCGCCATCGGCATAAACGGCAGCGAGAACGTGAGGTCAGTAAACCGCATCAGGATCTCGTCAACCCAGCCGCCGAAGTAGCCGCTGACGAGGCCGACGAGGAATCCGATGATTCCAGTTCCGAGCCCACCGAATAGCCCGACGATGAGTGTCGGCCGCGCGCCGGCGAGGAACTGGCTCAACACGTCCTTCCCGTACGCCGTCGTGCCGAATGGTGCGGCTGCCGTCGGTGCGTGGAGGCGCATAATGGCGCCGTTTGCCGTCTGCACGGTGTATCGGATCGGGTCGTGGGGTGCGAGATAGGGTCCGAACACACCGAGGAAGACGAACGCGCCGATGATCGTCATCCCGGCGAACGCCGGCCGGTCCTTCGAAAGGAACTGTATCTGTCCAACCGCCTGTGTGGCCTTCGTGCGGAGCCACGATCCGGAGGGGCGACTGAAGCCGAAGTCAACAGACATCAGGCCTCACCTCCTGAGGAGACGGTCGGGTCAAAGTAGGCGTACATTACGTCTGCGACGAGATTCATGATGATGACTGCAAGTGCCATGATGAAGACGGCCGCCTGGACGACTGGGAAGTCCTGCTGTTGAATGGCGATAACGAGCTCGCGCCCGATTCCCGGCCACGCGAACACGACTTCTAGGAGGATGAGTCCCTGAAAGATCATCCCGAGACGGAGTGCGAAGTACGTCATCACGGGCAGCATCGAGTTGCGACCCGCTTGGAGGAGTTGTTCGTTCTCCGAAAGCCCCTTCGCGCGGTGCAGCTTCAGGAACTCGGAGCCTTTCTTTTCGACGACGCCGTTGCGCGAGAGCAACAGGAAGTCCCCACTGTAGTACAGCACCGCCACGCCGAAGGGCAGAATGTAGTGGTAGAGGAAGTCGACTGAGAGGTAGGTATCCAAGAGCCCGGTCGGTGTCGCGGTGATACTCCGCATGCCGAAGGGGGGGAAGATGCCGAGGTTGTACGAGAAGACGATGATGATCAGGAGCGCCGTGATGAACACGGGCGTCGAGCGGAGGAACGTCGTCGTGATGATGCTCCCCTTCTCGAAGCTCGAGCCACGGTTCCAGCCGGCGTACATCCCGAGCAGAGTGCTCACGACAGCAGTCGTGACTAGCGCGGGTATGAGGAGGATGAGCGTGTTCGCTAGCTTCGGTGCGAGTATCGACCACACCGGCCGGCTTTGCCGGATAGAGTAGCCGAACTGGAACGTCAATAGATTCTGGAGGTAGATGAGGTACTGCTTCCACATCGGCTGGTTGAGGCCGTAGAGGGCCATAATCTCCTTCACCTGCGCGTCGGAGAGGTTGCCCGATGCGATGAGAGTCGTGAACGGACTGCCGGGAAGCAGCCGAAGCGTGAAGAAGATGACCGACACGGCGACTAGCGTAAGCATCGCCGCGACGGTGAGTCGCTTTGCGAGGAAGCGCTGGAACTGACTCACCAGCCATCACCTCGTCTTGGAGTCGCGTCGTATCGCGCGACGACCATCCGTGTCGCGTGCGCCTCACGGCGGTGTGGACGGCCGTGTCTCGGTACGTATCGGTAGTCTGATCTCATAAAATTTGTGTTGAATGTGTTTTGTCGGTGGTTGTCGTCGCTGTCACGCCCCTCCCTGAGAACCGGCCGGGGGCCCGGCCCGGATTCAGGCGAAGCTCGGTTGGCCGAGTTCCGTCCGTCGTTTGTGGCAGTTACCGTTCTGGATCCGCTCCACGTACGCGGCCCACGCCTCACCGTTGGGGAACTGGAGGTTGCCGTTCGAGTCCCAGGTGTAACCTGCCTCCTTCAGGATCGACTTGGCCTGCTTGACGTCGTACTTGTAGTCGTAGGTGTTCTTCGAGGACCATCCGGTGAGCTGTGAGAGGAAGTTCTCACCCTGTGGAACGGTTGCACGCCCCTGTAGGACCTGCTCGACGAACCCCTCCTTGTCGACGGACTTCGCGACTGCGACGCGGAATTCCTTGTCGCGGATGAGTGGCGACGACCACATGAGCTTCACGTCGAGTGGCGCGAAGTTGTCGGCGACCTTCTTCTCGACGTTGCCCGTTCGGGACGCTCGTTTGGCCTGTGCGTTCGAGAGCTTCCCCGCGACGGCGTCGAGCTTGCCGTTCTGGAGCGCACCGATAAGTGCGTCGACGTTCCCGACGTTCGCCCAGACCACCTGCTCAATCCCAGTCCCGGACTGAGCGGCTGGTCCGAGATACTGCTCGCGCCATTCGCTAGACCACATCCAGTGGTCGTCGCTTCGGCTGACGACGAACTCCGTTCCGGGCGACCAACTTCCGAACTGGAAGGGACCCGTACCGATCGGATTCTTCGGATTATGCTTGGACGGATTATCGACGTCCTTCCAGCGGTGTTTGGGAATGATGACGCTCCGGACGACACGCTGCGTCAGGAACGAGGCGTCGGGCCATTTCAGGTTGAAACGGACCTTGTGTTCCCCGAGCGTCTCGACGGACTCGATAGGCGTGTAGAACGGTGTCTGACTCGTCGAGGAGTGCTGTTTGTAGAAGTCGGCACTGAACTTCACGTCCTCGGCGGTGAAGCGCTCGCCGTCGTGCCACTTGACGCCCTCGCGAAGCGTCATCTCGACGGTCGTATCGTCGACGAACGACGCACTCGTGGCGAGTCCCGGGATGATTTTGAGGTCCGGAGACGCGTCGAAGAGGCTGTCGTAGATATATTTGAGGCGTTTCTCCTCCGCGCCACCCGATGACCACGGGAGGTTCAGGGAGTTCATCGAAATCGTCGTCCCCTTGACGAACGACGTTTCGTCGCCGGTCGGCTGGAGATTGACCTCGGTCCACTGAAAGGAGTCGCCGGTCGGGCCGTTCCCGGGCGTTATGACGTAGCCGTTCCACTTCTTCGTGTTCACGGCGGTGATGACGTCGGGGAAGATGGAGATGATGCCACCGACGTCCTCAGCGAAGATCTTCAGCGCCTCGTCAACGAGGTTGGCACGCTTCTCCCGATTGCCGGTCGTCGTCCGCTGCTCCGCGAGCAGTTCGTTCAGCTTCGGGTGCCAGTAGTTGTCGTAGTTCGACGGGTTGCTCTTGTACCGCCGCATCGCCAGCGGGTTCGGGTCAACGCCACGCTGTGGGTCCGGACCATGTGTACTCATCGAGACGGTCGCTTCGAGTCCCTTCGTCGTCCAGCTCTGGGCGTAGAGCTGATTCAGCGGTCGGTCGTTGAGCGTTGTCGGGACGCCGAGATTCCGGAATGCACGCTGGATCATGAACGCGTGCTCCCGCATCCAGGGGTCGTCCTCGCTCGAGAACTCGAGGGTTATCGGATCCAATCCTGCACCAGCGCTGGCCGTATACTCCATCGGTGGTGAGTCCGCGTCGATAGTCGGCCAGTCGTGCCAGTATTTCGTCTCGACCTTCGCGGGCGTCCCTGAGGGAACTTGCGCTTCGCGGTCCCCCGCACTGGAGGTCGCCGTCTGACTCGAGCTGGAGCTATTGCAGCCCGCCAGCGTCGTTATCCCCGCGACACCCGCTGCAGTCGCCTGCAGGTAGCGTCGGCGAGAGTGCTTCCGTTCGCCACTACTGTCATTATCGACCATGACGTCTCTACAATATGGGTATGATTCAATAGTAATAGCGCCGAACCGGTGTGAACATCATCATTCTTTAAATGATGCGGGTGTAGTTGTACATAGATCTACATTATTCTCGAGCTCCGAAGACAATCTCGAGGAGCGTATTCTCCGCGGTCCGGATACGCTCACTAAACGTCGACTGCTGAATGCCAAGCTCGTCTGCGATAGCCTTCGCGGACTGTTCTCGCGGAACCTCGAAGTATCCCATCGTATACGCCGCCTCAAGAACACCGAGCATTTCGTCCGATAGCTTAGAGATGAGTACATCAGCAATACGACCGCTGTCCAATGGTTCACCCGGCTCGTCAGTTTGGACAACACTCCTGACCTCGAACGTCCCGAACTTCTCCTCAATTTCGTCGGCCATATTCCGGAAGTCCTCCCACACCTCGACAGTAACAGTACCGTGGACTGCGCCGTTCTTCCAGATAATTCGGTTGGGTACAGCGTTCTGCCGGAGAACGAGACCAAGGAGGAATGGGAACGGCTCGTTGACAAATGCCATTCCTCGCTGGACATTAGTCCCACCTGATGTCGTCGGGAGCTCCTGCGTGTAGAGCAAGGAAATCCCCGAAATACTGTCCGCCGCGGCCTCATAGTCAAACGGTTCAGTCGACGCGATCGTGAGTGATTCGAGCCACACCCCATCCTCGACGTAGAATGCGTTATCCAGCTCAATGCTCCCGTCCGATTCGATACGCCTGGCGAGTTGCGCTAGCGTCCCCGCCGGCGCCGTTACGAATTCAATCGTTAAGATATCTCGACACCCCAACGAGAGTGTGACGAAAGCCCGGTATATAGCCTGCGGGATGGCTGTCAACGGCTGTGTTGAATCGCCATACGGCGGTGGAATTCACTGTTTCACAGCTCGCTTGATGTTATAGACGACACACATCAGAGCGATTTCTCGGAACTCACAGAACCACGAACGCGCTCGCACGGCGAGAGTGATCACCGCAGCTTCTGAATACTGACCATTGGTGTTCGGTTAAGCACTGGATCGCCTCCTGAAGGCCTCAGCTTGCCTTGTTTTGCCGCCGGTTGAGACCAGTCTCAGACACTTTTACAGGTAGATTCCGCCAAGCTAACCGGGAAATGGACGCTGTCTGGCGATATGGCGTCGCTCAGACGGCTTGCCTGGATGTGTCGAAACCTTGCCAAACAGCACGTTGACGAGCCCGACGTACCCGCCGCGCCGGACGGCGCGGACGGGTACGCCGAGTGGGTGCAAATCGCGTTGATCCTGTTCCGCGTCGAACTGGAGAAGAGCCTTCGTGAATCCGAGGACTACCTCAACGAGATGCCGCATATCCTCGCCGTATTTGATCTTGACGAGGCACCGCACTACAGTTCGTTCTGCCGGTGGGAACAAGAGTACCGGATGCGGGAGCTCCGCCGCCTGCTCCGCGCTTAATGAGCGAGAAAACCTTTGTCGGTCACGTTCGATCACAAAGCGATGAGCGGAGAGCGTCGAAAAGAGATCAAGCATCATCTCCCAGAGGAGAAAATCGACGAACTCCTTCGTGAAGCCACAGATGATCGCCGAAAAGAGCGGCTCGGGTTTCTGAAGAACCTCTATTACGGCGATTCGGTTGCGGAAGCTGCCGACCGTGAGGGACGGTCGGCAGCGACCGGGAGGCGCTGGGCGGACGCTTGGAACGAAGGTGGGCTTGAGGGATTGATGCCGAGTTTCGGGGGCGGTCGGCCCCCGAAACTCGACGAGGACGAACAAGAAGAGCTGGTGGAGATGCTTCGAGACGGCCAGCCGTGGAAATCACAGGAGATTCAGCATCTCCTCAAAGAGGAGTTCGATGTCGAGTATCATCCGGATTACCTCGGGAAATTTCTCCGTGAGCTGGGCTTGTCCTACGCAAAACCCCGTCCGAAGCGTCCACATCGACCGGAGAATCCAGAAGAGATTCTCGACGAGCGCGTCGACGACGCGCTCGACGAGGATGACGGCGCTCACAATAGAGAGGAAGGAGATGACGAAGAAGGGTGGGTTATTGACGACGATGTCTGTACGGATGGCGGAACTGTTCTGGGGTTTTTCGATGCGTCACAGCCACAGCCGTACGATAATTCTCGCCGTGTCTGGTACGTAGACGATCCACACGTGGAACGGCCGCTAGTCAAGACGGAGGACTCGGCGGTTGGATTCTACGCACTGAACGGGGAGAGTACGGTTCGCTGGAAAGAAACCGAGGAGAAAGAGCGGATTTGCGAGGTGTTAGAAGCGGTACGCGAGCAGAATCCCGGCAAGCGGATTCTGCTCGTCTTGGACAAGCACGGCTCACACGTCTGTGAATACACGCGCAAGCGTGCGCATCAACTTGGGATCGATCTCATCTTCCTTCCGTCAGGATCGCCGCATCTCAATCCTATCGAGCAGGTCTGGAAATATCTCAAGTGGACCATGGCACCGATCATCGTCAAGGACGAAGACGAGTTCCACGAACTCGTCAAGGACGTGTTCGATTAAGTAACACAGCGAATCAGTTTTGCAAAAGACTGGTGTCAGAAGTTCCTCGACCTTCAGAAGTTTCCTTGATCATTAGGCCAGTTCCGGGAGCTGACTCGGAAATGCATCATCCATAACCTGACGCAGGCGGCGAGTTAGAGCTCGCCGCCTGCTCCCTTTCTCCGGACGTATCCGGGAGAGGCATCGCCGTCGTCACCGACACAACGAAGTAAGATACCATAGTTTTGACCCTTCGGCAACCGCCGTGAGTGACAGCGATTGCATCTTCTGACTCCACGTACGCGCTTCTGACGGCGTGAGACTACAAACAATCGACCCTACCCCGACGCTGTCTTGCGTTCAACAAGGCAATATTCTGTCGACGCTTGGGTTCGATTCGTTTGAGGACGAGTTCGGGATTGAATCTGACCAAGATGAGGTACGCCACGAAATTCGAGAGAAGACGGACCAAGAGTTTGAGAAACGTCTGTCCGTCCGATCGCTTTAACCCCCTCTGAGAAGTCGGTTTTGCGAGTACCTGTCGAAGCCTTCTCAGCTGACTATCCTATCCAGCTTCGCCATCCACACAGAAGGTACGACCTCCTTTGCCGAAACGAAAGGAACGAACAAAACGAATGGAATGAAGGGAATGAAGTAAACGAGGTTGATGAATTGGATTCTCCAAACGAACTGGTTTGTCTCTGGTTGGCTTGTAGTAGAAACGAACAAAACGAACGGAACGAATTGAGTGATAGAAATGAACGCAATTAGTTCAACGAGCGAAACGAACAGTTGGTTTTAACATCGTAGTAATCCTCTCACCGAGTGAAACACCCTCACCGAACGCACCGAACTAAACGAGAAAAACGAACGAAACGAACACAACGAGAGAAACGAAGATAATGACCGACACCAACACCGCACGAATCACGGTGGCGAATCAGAAGGGAGGCGCGGGGAAGACAACCGACGTCATTCATACTGGCGGCGCACTTGCCGCCCGAGGTCACGACGTCCTCTTGGTCGATATCGACTACCACGGCGGGCTCACCTGCTCGCTTGGCTACAACGATCTGTACTACGATACCGACCGTACGACGCTGTTCGATGTCCTCGACTTCGACCAGATGGAGTCGGTGAACGACATCATCGTCGAGCACGAGGAATTCGACATCCTTCCCGCCAGCGAGAAACTCGCGAACAACAAGAACATCCAGACGCTGCTTGAGGCGCCGAAGAGTCGCGAGCGGTTGGAGATGACTCTCGACGAGCTCGACAAGGACTACGACTACATCATTGTCGACACGCCGCCATCCCTGAACGTCCTCACCGACAACGCCCTCGTCGCGACCGGCAACGTCGTCATCCCCGTCATTCCTGAGAAGCTCAACGCCAACAGCCTCCAGATTTTCGCAAAGCAGCTGAGCTCTCTCGAACAGGCGTACGGAGACATCAACCGGCTCGCCATCGTCTGTAACCGTGTCGAGCAGAACGCTGAGCACCGCGATACCATCGAGGAGATCAAGTCGGCGTACTCCCTCCCAGTGTTCGAGATCCCGAAGCGGACCGACCTCTCTCAGTCGATTGGCGAGGGTGTGTCCGTCTTCGGCTTCGGCAAGGAGAACCAGCGCGTCGAGGATGCACGCGACCTGTTCAATGAAATTGCCGACCTGTTCGACGAGACGTTTGAGAAGACCGCACCTGAGGAGGTGGAAGCATGACCGACGGCTGGGGCGATGCTTCCGGCATCGAGGGCAACTACGAAGAGGAGGACGAGGAGGTCGAATCCAGCGAAACGAGTGAGGTGAGTGAAACGGTGGAAACCAGTTCATCGACCGAAACGACCGAATCGACTTCAACGAGTGAAACGAACGAAACGAGCAAAACGAAGACGAACATCAAGGACGAATGGAATGGGCGGACGATCTACATTCCCGACGATGTCCTCGACGAGATGGAGGATACCTACCTCGAGTCCCAACTGAAGCTCCGCAAGGCGGGGCAGGACGAGTTCAAGAAGAACCGTCACTTCTACCCGCTACTCGTCCAGTTCGGTGTTGAGGCGCTCTCTGATGCGGATGCTGAGGAAATCCAGGCTCGGCTCTCGGAACTCGGCGACTAATGACCTCGCGCAGAGCACAACCTCGGAGGATGGATTTGATGCGTGCCTTCTGTTCGTCCGAAGATAGTGTGAAAAGGGAGCTGTCATGCGGTTCTCATTTTATATCAGCAAGAAAACTTTTCTGAGTGACATACTGCGTGGCTGTTTACTAATCACCGGACGCAAGCCCGTCCATCCGCAGTATGCGTGAAAATAAGCCACGCATCAGATCCCAAACTCCGAAACTCTGCGCAGAGCGAGGCCCGAGATTTTGTATAGCGATATACGATATACAAATTCCTGTAGTGCGGAATTCCGACGGTAAGAGGCTCTAGACTCGCGAAATCTCCCGAAGGTTCGAATACGGAAAGTGGTCCTGATTATCCCCGTAATCACGACCACTTTGAAGTACCCCGCCGCCGTCGGTGAAGCACGAATGCTGCAACCGCCTCACGACGGCGCTTCCCCCGGGGTAGAGGCACCGAGACCGGGCCCGCAGGACGGTGGAGGGCCGGTGGATGCCTGACCGAGCGCTTTCGACGCCGCTCGAGGATAGCTTCGAGCGCTACCTCCAGGATAAGGGGAAGGGCCGCGGTGGCGACGGCGGGAACTATCGACGTAACGCGGCACGCGAGCTCGAGCGGTTCGCCGAGTGGGCCGCCGGCGACCGAGGCACCGACGACTGGACCGGGATCGTCCCCGATGACGTCGACCGCGAGCCGACCTTCGACGATCTCGACGAACGCGTGTTCCGGGAGTACGCCCGGCATCTCGGTGGGGATCGGGGACTCAAGCAAAATACGGTACAAACCTATTACCGCTATATCTCTGCGTGGTGCGGGTGGTGCGTCAACGAGGGAAATCTCGAGGCGCACTACGCGCAGCGGGCGAGTGCGATGGCGCCGCTGCCGGAGGACGACGGCCGCAAGCCCGGCGACCAGCAGGCCTGGACGTCTGAACAGCGCCACGCTCTCACCCGCCACGTCGACGAACGGGCCCGCGACGCTGTCGAGGCGTACACGACACTCCCGGAGGATACTGACCTCCTCGACAAGCAGCGAGCACGCTACGCGGCGCTGAAGGCGGCTCGTGACCGGGCGCTGGTGTTCGTCTTGGCGTACACAGCTGTCCGCGTTGGGGAACTCCTCCGAGATCCCAACGACCCACGCCGGCGCGGCGTCCGCTGGGAGGACCTCTCCCTCGACGACGGCAGTATGGACGTCTACCGGAAGAAACAGCAGTGGGACGCCGCGAGTCTCCCCGACCCGGTGATCTCGCCGCTGCGAAGCTATCGTCAGCTGATGGACCCACCGACGGAGCGCTGGCCCGTGTTTCCGACGTTCGACCAACGGACGCTCGCAGGGCTCGTCGAGGAAGAGCTAGCCGAACGAGGGGAACGCCCAGAAGCAATCACTGAACACCGTGCAGAGTACGCTCGCGACCTGCTGCTGGCGCTCGATGAGGACATTCGGCCGCCGTCGATCACGACGGACGGCGCACGGTCGATTCTCCAACGGCTATCGGAGACCGCAGAGATCGACATCGACCATCCGAAACATGACTATCTCGCGCCCCATGGTGGTCGACGGGGGATGGGGGAGGTACTTGTCCGCGCGTTTGGATACACGGTGGCGGCCCGGTATCTCGATAACTCCGAAGAGATGGTCCGAGAGCGCTACTCGCATATTGAAGCTGGCGAGTTAGGGGATATTGCTACCGAGGCTCTTGAAGAGGTAGGAGATCAGATCGAATTTTCAGCGGAATCAGTTTGATGTCAACTTCTCCTACTCACTGCTCACAAACCGGGGGACTAAAGCAGTGTTTATCGGCTCACTTTCGCTGGAAAATACCGTTTAAGTATAGCGAACCCCCTATGCTTTCGAGTGGAAATCGCAAGACTGCGTAGGGGCGGCCGACAGTCTTATTAGCACCTATGCCATATGGATGCTTGCCTACGTAGCGGTGGGGGCTCTATTGCTACCCACCAAACCGCAACGTTCAGCAGCTAAGGCGCTGGTTTTCGACTCGCGGTTGACAGCTCTATATGGATGAATATCCCTATTTAAAAAGCTATTCCCAGCGGAGTGAAAGTGGAAATTGCCAGTTCGAAAACCCCCACCCCACGGTTCATATATGCCTGATACGAGAAAGGGGCGAGTATAGTTCCACTCAGCAAAACCCTTTTCAGTGGGGGTCGGCTACACATTCCTGGGCTGGTTACCCACCGCTACGTAGGCATCCCCCCGATCACCGCAATTCTGCGGCAGTGGGACGGCGGGAACCCACCAAGACCGACGAGAGAGCCGGGGAATCCGGCAGTGACCTCCACGGATGTTCGCCCGCCGAGCGGATCCCTGACGGGTACCGAGTGACCACGCGGTCTCGGCCCGTTCACAGATCTGTTCACAGCGGCGAATGTACCATTTCGGTCGGCCCCACGTCGCCGGGTCAAGCGCGACGACACGCAAACATGAGTGAACGCAATTCACCCGCCGATTCCGCAGAGGAGCACAGCAACGCACAAGCAACACTCGCAGACACCATCCAGACGGCTCAGGACACCATCGAGGGTCTCGAAGACGATGTGCCGGTCGACGCCCTCGAACTTCTCGAAACCGTCGAGGAAGACGTCGAAACTCTGGAGGACGGCGTCGAACACGCCGACGCCGCCGACGGCAACTTGCCCGACGGCTTCGAAGCCGATGTCCAGACTGCGCAGGACGACGTTCAGAGCCTGCAAGAAACGCTGAACATCGCCGGGGCCGACCGTGACGTCATCGCACGAGCCGAGGATCTCGATGACATAGTCGAAAACGTCGAGGACCGTGCCGCAGACGCTCGCGACCGATACGGAGTGAAGGTCGGCACCGCTCCCGTAGAGTTTTTCGACAAAGAGTCTCCCACGGCTGAGGACATCCTCGGTCGCTTCGGTGAAGACACCGATGACGTCCTGGTGGAGAAGGGGACTGAGAACACGTACAGCGGCGACGATGAAGTACCGCTGGGCGGTCCCGGCATCGAACGGTTCGAGGCCGAACCCCGTACTGACGGGAACTCGTAGAATGACCACTGGCGATGATCATCGGGGGGCGGCTGACGGCGACGGGCACGGGGGTAACTTTGAATCGCGTCCGACGCCGCCGGAAACCGTCCCCGACGAGACACTGGACAGCACCTTTCAGGGTGCTATGTACGCACTCAAGCGTGAGCGCGAGCAGGCCACCGTCGTCGACACGAATGGTAATGAAGCGCTCATCTGGCTTGGTGAGTACGACCTCCACGAATACAATGAGCGGTGGGATGATCCAACCGCTGAACTCTATATCCTCGTTGACCAGCAATTCGCCAATAGTGACCCTCATTGGGTGATGATGGTACCGGCGGTCACCATCGACGGTAACCAACCTGGTCAGATCCCATCTCGGAACACCTTCACTGATCCAGACGGGAACCACGGCGATAAGGTCGAGATGGCAACAAAAGTCGCAGACGAAGACTCCGCTATCGCGTTCAGTTGGCGGTGGTCGAATATGAACCGGCAGCCTGACTCCGCACGAGACCTTGCGAACGCTCACGGGCTCGTCGAACATCTCCTCCGTCTTGGTGACTCGCGAGGTGGCGCATGACTGGTCGAGAGGAAGCGCTCCCCTCCATTTACCCAGTCAGCGACGCCGACGAGTTCCAAGTCGCGATGACTAAAGACGTGAAAGATGCGCTGTACGGACATCTACGACCAGATCACAGCTCTCACTCACCGCCCGGTTCAGAGCACCAACCTGGAGACTATGAGCAGGGCGTAATCGCCCACATCACGCGCAGTTCCGGCACCTCCCGTGTTACATATATCGTTGAGAACATCGTGCCTCCCAACAGCTCCGACGATGTCTACCTTGATGGGGGCCTGAAGTTCAGTCCAGCATACCGAGCACGGGCGAAAGACAGCATCGAGCACGACCCGCGACGCGGCATCGCGTATTTCCACTCCCATCCGGGCTGGAGCGCGTACCCGTCGAGACCGGACCTAGACGCGGACCCAAAGCGGCTCCAGTCCGACGCTGGCCGTTTAGGGAAGGATCGACCGTATGCTGCCGGAATCATTGCGTCTCGTCCGCGTCGGGAGACCGACGAGCCGGAGTGGAGTTTTCGCGCCTACGAGTACAACGAGGAGGGTCCCCCAATCCGAACTGAAGCGACCGCCGTGCGCGTCCTCGGAATGGCACCGAGCCAGCAATTCCGGGACGGCCCCTACCTCAAGAAGCTCGCGACCGCATTCTCTGCGCAGGGGCCGGAGGGGCCGGGACTGACTGAGGGTACCGTCGCCCAAGATAGTACAGTCGAACTCTGGGGAGATCGTGGTCAAAAGCGTCTCAGCGGCATCCGTGTGGCCATCATTGGATGCGGAGGTGTCGGATCGCTGCTTGCCGAGCAGGTCGCTCGTCTCGGCGTTGGCGGCGCTGTATTCGTTGACTTCGATCATCTGAAAGAAGCGAACCTGAACCGCGCTTACGGTGCCACGCGAGAAGACGCTCGCGAACACGCACTGAAGGCCGAAGTTGCTCGGAATCTCGCAGAGGAAGCGGCGACCGCGCCAGGATTCGAAGCCCGCGCCATCCAAGGCAGCATCGTCGAGTCCACTAACGACGCTTATGCAGCCCTTGGTGACGTGTTGGACTGTGATGTCATTCTGAACGCGGCAGACCCGCATTGGGTGCGGAAGGTCGTCGACCGCATCGCGTACGCCCATCTCATCCCAGTTGTTACGGGTGGGACGTACCTTGCCGTCGACGAGGATGCTGACGAACTGAGTTCATCAGCTCGATCGGCGGTCGCGACAGCTGGCCCTGGGCTGGCGTGTCTCCACTGTCTTAATACGTGGAAGGAGGGCGACCGAAGCGCTGGTGTCGTCCACGACCGTAAGCATCCGAGAGACCGTGCCGACAACGGCGGACTGTACGTGACGAACGACGAACCTACTTCTGGAGATGGTAGTGACGAACTGCGTGACCCGAGTGTAGTCACGACAAACGGGCTAGTAGCGTCGCTGATGATGGAGCGGTTTCAGGCGCTAGTCGTTGGAACATCGACCTCGACATTCGCTGGCCGCCAAATCTACCGACCGAGCACGGGCGAGATGCAGTGGATGACTGCGAACGACGAACGCTGTATTCGGTGTAAAGACAGTTGTGGTAAGATAGAATCCATTGGTCTCGGTGACTATGTGGATCTCGCGACGGGTGAAGATATGGACCTCCGTATGGAGGTTCCAGACGCGAGCTAAGACGCAGCTTAATGCTGCTACTCTCACCCACCGTCGCACCATCTTGTGCTCACGCTCAGCACTAGGTTTATACCGCTTGACGGACTTCTTTCCGATATGAGCCTCGAAGAGACGGTTGACTACCTCGCCGAGGAACTCGACCTCGAGCGAAGTGAACACGTTCGCGAGGTCGGACAGTCGGTCGCCGAGCTTCGCGACTGATCAGAACATTTCTCTGAAGTCCCGTTCGACCAGTCCGTTCTCCAGATACGTGATGAACTCTTGTTTCGTTGGTCCTTGACGGTCAAGCAGATCGTCCTGTTCTGCTCGTTTGAGAACTGCCTGGGCGAAGTCCGTACAGTGGGATTCGTGCTGCTCAGCGTACTCTGAGAGGGCTTCTCGCCAGTGCATATCCAGCTCGAACTCGGCTAATCGGATTTGGATCCCGTCTTTCCGTTCGACGAGGTCGACGTCCAAGTCTTCGAGTTGCTTGAAACGGAGGTTGTTCCGCCGGACCGTGATGAGCCGCTTGGAATCTACGATGTAGGGATTGACCCACTCTCGCCAAGTATCGTCGTCGACGTGTGTTCGTGGCATCTCAAAATCCGGGGCCACACTTTCAATACAGAACTGCAGCATCGCGATGCCAGTTCGATGATTCGCATTCGGGAGGGAATGTCGGAGAATCAAATTCGACATCACCTCTCCAGCGACGGTCGGAAGTGGTGCTCCCCAGGAGACGTGATCGAGTGCCTGCTGGATCTTTTGCGGTTCGAACTCCTTGTAGAGCCGGAACTCATCCTCATCTCGAACATCGACCGCGGCTTCGAGCAACTCTACTAATCGGAATGCGACAACCTGCCCAGCACGGGGGAGGTCACGAATACGGTCGCTCAGCCATTCCTGATCGAAGTCGATGTCTTGGGCAGATTCGATCTCTGAATCGCCTTCGTAGAGCACATAGACCGGTGTTTCAAAGGGGTACCCGATGAGCTTTGTCGACTCGTCGGATTGCTCTCGCTGAGACAGGATTTCTGCCACCGATGCCGAGCTATATTTGAGTGAGAAATTCTCGGCCTGTGGGTGGTGATAGAAGACGAGCCGAGCCATCTTAATGTGTATTCGTGGGAAGTGGATAAAGCAGTCCCGTTTTTATAATGATTCTACGACGGAGTGGGTGCGTTCACGTCTTCTAAATACTGACTTTCCCACTCACGTCGCGCCTCGATTTCCCGCAATCCGCGTTGCGTGACCGTGTACACGTTCGTCCGCTTGTCGAGTTCACCCTTCTCCAGCAGTCCTTTGTTGACGAGATCGTCGAGATTCGGATATAGGCGGCCATGATTGATCTCCTGCTCGTAATAGTCGTCGAGTTCGTCCTTGATTGCGAGGCCATGTGGTTCCTCGAGCCCGGTGGTTACGTACAAGATGTCCCGCTGGAACCCAGTTAGATCGTGCATCCGTCCGTTCCCTATTTTTGAGGGGTGGCATATGTTCTCTCTGGTGCTCAAAGGCCATTATTCGATACGACGAGGTGAGAACCCGGCGTGAGAACTTCGAACCTTTATATGGTGGACAAGAGAAGTCCGCGATGGAATGTCTGACCTGATCGTCAAAGCAGCCGTGAAGGATGCACTCTCGGACCACAACGTCTCGGCAGATTTCTACGACGCCCTCAACGAAGAGGTCGCCGAACTGCTCGACGACGCCGCAGAGCGTGCTGAGGCCAACGACCGGAAGACGGTCCAGCCCCGCGACCTGTAGGCCTGCGTAACGCAGCTAACCCCGGCACTCGAACGTAGCTTTTTGAGGTTCCTGTTCAGAAGTTAGGAAACGGAGATGGCGGACGCACCGGATACCGAACGGCAGGCAGTCGAACCCGATGCGAGAGAGGTCCTTAGCGTGTCCCAGCTGAACGACCGGATCGCGTCGGTCGTCCAGGACACGCCTGCCCTCAACGGCGTCCGCTGTATCGGAGAGGTCACTGACCTCCACAAGAACAGTACGGCGCTCTACTTCACGCTCACCGACGGCGAGGCCGAGCTCCCCTGTATGATCTGGGCGAACCGTTACCGGGAGATGGACGCCGACCTCGAGGACGGGACCGAAGTCATCCTCGAGGGCGATATCGACTACTGGGTCGAAGGTGGGAAAATCGACCTCAAACCGTGGGAGGTGATCGTCGTCGGCGACGGCGACCAGGCGGCTGCCGTCGAGCGACTGCGAAGCGAACTCGAAGAGCGTGGCTGGTTCGACGACGAGCAGAAACAGCGCCCGCCGGCGTTCCCGGAGCGGGTCGGCGTCGTCACGTCCCTTCGAGGAGACGCCCGGTACGACATCCAGAACGCGATCCACGGACAGGACCCCACCGTCGACATCCTGGTGAAGGACGCAACCGTCCAGGGATCGAACGCGCCGACGTCCATCGCGAACGGCATCCACCATCTCGACCGCTCGGAGGACGTCGACGCCATCATCGTCGGGCGGGGCGGTGGGAGCGATTCGAACCTCCAAGCCTTCAACACCGAGCGGGTTGCGGAGGCGATCTTCACCGCGAATACCCCGGTGGTCACCGCGATTGGACACACCGATGACCGGCTCATCGCAGATCAGGTGGCGGACGTCGCGACGATCACGCCGACCGCCGCCGGCGAGTATATCGTGAATTCCCGCCAAGAGTTCCTTGCGAGTGAGATCGAGCCGCTGGAGCAACAGCTCGACGCCGCGTACGAGACCTTCCAGCAGGACCACGTACACGAACAGGAGCTCGCCGAAGCAGTCGATGAAGCGACCGCACACGAGGGCCTCCCATCGATTTACTACAAGGTCGCGATCGCTGTGCTGCTGTTGCTGTTGCTGGTCATCACCGGACTTTGGCTGGGGGTGATCTAACCGTGGCAAACGACTCCGAAATCCACGATCGACTGAGTCGCGTCGAGGAGATCATTGAACAGCTCGACGCGGACGAGTGCGACCTCGATGAAGGTACTGCACTCCACGAGGAAGGTGAGGAACTCCTGGCCGAAGTGCGAGAAATCCTCGACGAGGGGAACGGCGAAGTTGTGGAGCTCGAGTAAGCGAGCTGATTCTCGGTCTTAACCAACAGAGCCCCCACCGCACTCGGCAGGTGTTGGTTAAGTCTTTTCTATGAGGGCAACAAGTAATTTGGTTATAATTTACTCAACAAATTTGCAGTTATTGCTTGCCAGAAAGCATTTAGGCATCATCCAGCTATCGCGCCAATATGTACCGGGACTCAGCCGGTGCATACCCATACCCGCATATATGATTACGAGGTCAGTCACCATCGAGGACATCGATGACCTGTACCTGATGTGGAACGACCACATCAACGCCTCCGCCCTCTATCGCCGCGCCCTCCGCGAGGAAATGGAAGTCCGGGGTGTCGACCCCGATGAACTCCGCGACCTCCTCGAACGGGCCCGCGAGCAGGGCTACACGCTCGAAGAGATCGCAGAGGACACCAATCGCTTCGACGACCTCCAGTCGCTCGTCGAAGAGCAGCAGAACCAGCCCACGGCTGGAGACGCCACTGACGATTAACCCGCTATGTCACAGGACCAGACTCCCTCCGACCCTGAGCGTAGCGTCGAAAACCAGTCACCGCTGACCGGGAAGATCCCTCGGCAGGCAGCGCTCACCGTCGTCCTCCTGAGCCTGTTCGCTGTCCAGCCGGTCGCCGCCCAGAGTAACGCGGTCTGTAGCGCAGACAATCTCCCGGGCATGATTGAGGGGTTCTTCCAGCTGACAACGGCGCTGGGGATCGTCGGCCTCGCCATCGTCTGGCAGGCTGACTCCCTCATCGAGATGTTCACCCTCAATCCCGAGCAGAAGAAGGGCCTCAAGCGCCACAAGCGCTCGGCGATGAAGTCCGCGGTCGTCCTCGTCGTGCTCGGCCCGCTGTACACTGTCGCCGGGTCGATGATGGGCCTCCCGCTGGCGCAGTGCGTCGACCTCGTTCCCTGGTAACCACCCCGCAGTCCCCGTTGCGAGCCCTATGAACCATCGAGAGCTCTCCGTGCTCATGGCCGGCTTGCTCGCGACGAGCCTAGTCACGGGTATCGTCGCCGCTGACCCGCCGCGACCGGGTACGGAGGGGAACGGGCTCACGGAAAACGAGTCGGCGACACTGTGGTCACGTGATGCGGACAACTACATCACGCAAGAGGAGTACCGCCAGCGGTACGGCGAGGACCGCTCCGCCGTCCATCAGGTCGCCAACGGGACGGACATTACGTTCAAACGGCCGCCAGCGACTGCGGCGACGTGGACGCGGAACGACTTCGAGGACCTCGACGCCGGCGGCCCAGATACATCTGTACATCCACCGCACGCGGACCTCGAGGACGGCGTCTTCATCGAGGATGCCCACGCGACGATCTTCGCGGTCCAGCCCTCTACTCGTGGCCACCTCGAGTCCGGTGAAACCCCACTGTACATCGCACCGAATGGGACGATGCGCGGGTTCGTTGATTACCGCGTTCGTGTGCCCAACGGGAGTTCCTCCGGCAACACGACTATCTCGTGGTCGCTCACGGAGCACGAGATCGAAGAAGTCCGGTTGAAGAAGGACGGCGAGACCATCGCCGAGCGTGACGGGGCCCATACGCCTGCCCTCGACTACCAGATCGAGGACGACTGGAGTGCGAATCTCACGCTGGAAGCGGAGATTAGCGTCCGGCTGAAGAAGACCGTCAGGACCGATATGGGAGACCGGACCGACGTCGACGTCACCTATCGGACGGAAACACGGAACGTCTCCGATTCGATCGCCGTCGAGATCTATGACCTCTCGGCGTACCCCTACTACGCCGAGTATCCGAACGGCGATGCCGGCGTGGCCATCTTCCAGTCGCGGCCGTGGCAGGGGTACACGCTCACGGAGGACGGTGAGGCACGGGTCCGTGGCATCTGGCGGTTCTACACCGCTCGGAACACCAACTGGGACACGCTCGTCCGGTCGAATCGCACGGATAGCGCCACCGTCGAGTCAGACGCGATTCCGGTGTACGTCCACGCCTATCCCTCGCGGATCGGGCCGCGTGCCGAGCCGGTTCGAGACGGGCCGGAGCTCATCGAGACTTGGGGGACTGACCGCCCGTCGCCAGTCGGCACCATCGGTGAGAACATCAATATCGACATCGTCAACCAGTCGTACACGACGACGTACGGCGTCGCCGTTCGAGCCGAGAACGTCGATCGAGAGGCACTGCACGTTGCGGGCATCGTCCGGGGCGTGAATGCGTCAATCGCCGAGCCGGACGCCGGCTCCGAGCGGCAGCTCCGCCGCAGTAATCTCACTGTCGAGGTCATCCAACAGAATCAGTCGCAAGCGACGCTCAGGGTCGAACTACGGGACAATCAAACTGGTGCGCCGATCGCGCTCGACGATAGCCGTCAGTATCCGATCGGCGGCACCACCCGAAACGGGTACATCACGGTCGCGGATCAGCGCGTCGAGACCAACGCCTCCGGTGTGGCGATCGTGACCATCGACGAACCGGGCATCTACACGGCTCGGTACCATCCGGGCTCGTGGCTCGGTCACGACCCGGCGTACGTGAGCGATACCGCGACGGCCCGCTGGCACCCACTCGGGACGATCGACGGCTGGTTTGCGCTGGTGTTTGAGGTCGGCTGGCAGCTCCTGCCGTTCTTCGTGATGTTCTACGCTGGGAAGCGCCTCCTGCGGATGCTCGGCCCAGAAGACATCTTCGGACAGAAACCATGACTCAGGACAATCCCCACCTCAGTAGACGGACCGCCCTCCGAACAGTCGCCGGCGCCGCTCTCGCGAGCGTGGCCGGATGCCTCAACAACGGCGATTCCCCGGGTGGCGGGAACTCAACACCGTCTGATGAAGGAGGAGTCATCCAGGAAGTCACTGTAGAGGGGACAGAACTCGTCGTTGAATACTCCTCAGAGGAGGAAGTCGACCAGATCAATCTCGTCCAGCCGAATGGGGAACTGTTCGGTCAGCGAGAAACCGCTGCTGGGTCACAGCAGGTCTCTTTCGAGATCGGGACTTCCTACGAGCCTGGAGAGTATACTGTCGTGGCCCTCAGCGGTGAAGAACCGCTAGCTGAGAGTTCCTCAGTGATTCAGCCGGAAATTGGAATTCAAGAGGTCGGTCTTTATCGGAATAATCCTGAGAAGCCGTGGGACGAAGTCTACGGAGACACCGAGACGGATCGGCTAAAGAACGGGGAAGCGTACGTCACCGTCGAAAACACCGGAAGCGGACCAGAAGCGATTGTTGAGTTAATTTTTTCCGGTGATGTTCCAAACCCTGTCGAAGATCCCCGAGGTAGCGGGATGTATGAAACCGAGCAGGTGGTGATCTCGCCGGGAGAAACTACCGACCTGTTCAGTAGTTCGTTCCCGTTTGGTTCTGAATCTGAGGAGGGAATGGGATGCTCCCCGGACGGGAACAGCGGCCAGTTCACCGTCACAGTCCGAACCCAGGTTGGCGGCGACCAGGTATCGAAATCCTTCGATGTACAGTACTCCGGATCCACGGAGATGAGTGACTGCGAGGTTTCAATCACGGAGGCCTAACGATGGTGGACCTGATAGACGTCGTTCTCGAGGGCTTCAAAGACGTCGTCGATTGGTTCATCGGTCTGTTCATAGACGGGCTTCGGTCGGGGTATCAGACGCTGACCGAAGAGATGTTTGGCACTCCAACTCCCCAGACCGACGGGGCCTTCATTTTCGGAGAACCAAGTAACGCCCCTTGGCCAGCAATCCAGGAAGGGCTCATCGGCGGCGAGATTATGTTGATTTCTCTGCTGCTACTTGTGATGAGCGTTCAGGGACGACACACCATCCGCATCTTCAATATCGGGAGTGCATACGAGGCTCGGAAGACCAAGAAGACTGCCTGGGTCGGAGCCTTCCTGATTATTACCTGGTACTGGATTGGGGCGCTCGCCCTCTACCTTATTGATGGGTTCACGATCGCCCTAATGCCGGAGCTGTCCTCGCTAGCCTCTGCTATGCTGCAGTTCATAACGGGGTCGATTACCAATCCCGGTCTTGGTCTCCTCTTTGCTCTTATCGGAGGAATTTCGATGTGGGCACTGGAGGCGCTGTTCTACATCCGGCAGATTCTCCTCTACGTCTACCTGTACGGGATGCCCATCGCGTTCGCCGTTGCGTACGGCAATATCCCTGTTCTCTCTGATGTCGCGATGGGATTCAGCAAACGGTTCGTCCCGTTAGCCATCCTACCCCTGCCTGCTGCGATAGTCCTCAAAGGATACGACCTACTCTACTCTGGAGGGGCGTTGACACCGGGGTCAGCGTTCCTCAAGTATCTCGTTGCGGCTTCCCTTCCCCTCGTGGCGCTCTATGTGACGTGGAAGACGTTCAAGTACGCGACCCCACTGACGGCGAAGGTTCTCGGTGGTGCGACGAAGGGAGCGGCCCTCATCGGCGGTGTCGCCGCTGGGGCCTACATCGGCGGCGCCGGCGTCGCGACGACGGCAGCCCGGTGGGGACCGAAGGCCGCAGCCGGACACGCTGTGGCGCAGAAAGCGGCAGCCCGGGGCGCGAACAGTGACGAAGACAGCGGGACGCCGTCCTACCGGCGGACCGAGAACGATCCTGGAGGTTACTAACAATCCATGTCCATCGACGAAGACGCAGCCGCACGGCGCATCATGGACCAGTTCGGTGAGGAGAGTCGCATCCCCTACCTCAACATCGAGGAAGGCGACGTCGGCGTCCTGATCGCCTTCCCGATCGTCGGCCTGTTCATCGCCGGCCTCACCGGCATCGAATCACTCGCCCTGCCGTTCGTCGCAGGTGGCTTCGGGTTCGGCGTCGCGATCGTCTACGTCTCGCCCGACCACCTCAACGCGTGGACGTGGACGAAAGACGTCTATCGCTACGTCAAGCGCCCCCAGATCACGTTCAGTGCCCCGGAGGAGGCCGACAGTAGTACCAACGAGACAGAGCGCAACGAGGGCGGGCTCGCGAACTACACGCCGTTCAAGCCCGACGAGCGGACGCAGGACCTCACGAACATCGAACGGGCGTGGCCGGGGGCTGGCGCGATCCAGCGCGCCGACGGCACGATGGAGGCGTTCATCGAGATCGACCCCGGCAACATGGACTTCGCGATGTCCGACGACTGGGCACAGCTCCAGGACGCCGGCGAAGAGTTTGCCAACAAGGAACTGGACTCGAAGCTCAAACTCCACGCGACGACCCGCTCGTTCCCGGTCGAACAGATTACGGAGAACATCGAAAACCGCCTGAACGACGAGGACGTCAAAGAGAACCCGATCTTCCGGGAACTCCTCGAGGAGTATCGGGAGACGCGGCCGAAGGAGATGCGCGAACGAGGCATCCAGCAGATGCGGTACTACATCGGCGTCCAAGTTACCCCGCTGGAGGTCTATGACCGCTTCCGAGACGAGGGGACACCGGCCGAGAAGCTGACGCAGTTCCCCGTCATCGGGTTCCTGTTCAACCCGTTCGTAACCCGCCGCGAGGACCTCACCGACGTCGAGCGCCGCGCACAGATGTTCGAGAAGCTCGACAGCCGAGTCAACGACGTGCGGTCGGAGTTCATCCAGCAGGCCTCAGGGTGGTCCGCTCGGCGGCTCAGCACGGTCGAACTCTTCGTGTTGAATATGGACTTCTGGAACGGCCGCGAACACGAGTACGACGAAGCCGAGCGCGTCGTTCGCGAACAACCCATCATCGGCCACTCGCGCCGGGAGGATGCCCACGATGCGTAACCTCGTCCTCCAGATGGGCAGCGGCGCCGTCGGCCAGCTCACAGAGTGGCTCATGAATCCGACCTCAGCTGAAGGGGCGGCCCTCTACATCCTGCTCGCGGTACTGGTCGGTATCGGCGGAAAACTCCTCTGGGACTGGTACACCGAAGACGACCAGGAAGAGGTCGAGTTCTCGGATCTGCTCGACGAGGAGACCATCGAACAGGGCGCGGCCGAACGCCAGCTCCTCGACGATATTGCCGAGTCACACAAGACGGTGACAGCGCCGGCAGCAATCGAGTGGGAGACGCGCGCGGCACGGGTCGGCGAGCAGTGGACGACGACGCTGTACATCGCTGACTACCCGGACTACCCCAACGACGGCTACCTCTCCGAACTCTTCGAGATGACGGACGTGCAGTTCGATCTGACAGCCCACATTACGCCGAAGAACCAGGAGCGGGCCCGGAACGAACTGCAGGATATCGCTGACGACCTCCAGGTGGACGCTGACCTCGAACAGAGCGTCCGGAGTGCCTACCTGCAGGAACGTGCCAACGAGGCCGCAGCGACGTACAAGGCCGTCGAGAACGGCGCGAACGTCTTCGACCAGGGGATGTGCATCACGGTCAGAGCCGACGAGAAGGAGGACCTCCGCGACGCCGTCCAGAAGGTCAAGAGCGCACTCCGCGACGACCCGGCGAACCTCACGCCGAAGACAGCGATCTGTCGGCAGGATCTCGCCCTCCAGTCCGCCGCGCCCATCGGCGACAACGAATTCGGCCGGACATCGATTGCGCTCGGCGGCGCCGTCGGCGCCTTGCTGTCCTCGCCGCACAACGCGACGATCCTCGAGGAGGGTGGCGTCGAGTTCGGGATTCACAAGGACAACCAGAGTCCGGTCGTCATCGACCCGTTCGCGCGGGACAACGGCTACGCGATGTTCACCGTCGGCGACACGGGGTCGGGGAAGTCGTTCAGTTCGAAGCAGAACTTCATCCGCTCCATCGAGCAGAGCAAGGACCGGATCGGCATCATCCTCGAGCCGCTGAACAACTGGGCGGGGGTCGCCGAAGCGCTTGACGCCAAACGCATCACGGTCGGCGGGACGCTCGGCTTGAACCCCTTGGAGATTCGGGAGACACCCGAGCACGTCCAGCGGGCGATGGGCGAGGACGCGAGCCCGTTCAACGAGAAGCTCGACGACGCGATGAGCTTCCTCACCAACTTCTTCGCCCTCCGCGGCATCTCGCTGGGCGACCGCCGGACGACACTCGAACTCGGGCTCAAGCGGGCGTACAAGCGAAACGGGATTACCGACGACATCTCGACGCACGGCAACCCGAGCCCGACGATTCAGGATATGATGGACGTCTTCGAGGACATGGTTGACGACCCCGAGGAGTTCGTCGTCCGGTCCGACGAGGAGGCGGGGAAGATCAAGGAAGACGCGACGTGGCTACTCGACCAGCTCCGCCCCTTCGAGGACGACGGTCGGCACGCCAACCTCGGCCAAGAGTCCGACTTCGACATTCGGGACGAGAAGGTTATCTACCTCGATCTCGCCCAGCAGGAGGGCAGCGTCGACAGCAGCACGGCGCTGACGATGCAGTTGCTCATCTCGCTCGTCTACGAGCGGGCGAAAGTCTCGGAGAAGGAGGTCGTGTTCTACATCGACGAGGCGCGGTACATCATGCAGGACGCCGCGAGTCTGGCGTTTCTTGAAACGGTGTTCCGTCACCACCGCCACCACGACCTCTCGATCCGGCTGGTCACGCAGACCGTCGACGAGTTCTTCGAGCACGCCGAATCCGAGGCGATCCTGGATCAGTGTGCAGTCAAGCAGTTCCACCGCCTCGACGGGATGGACGAGGAGTGGGCCGACGAGTTCGGGCTGAACTACGCGCAGATGCGGTTCGTCCAGGACGCCGTGCCGGGCAACGAGGACGCCGGCTTCTCCGAGGCACTCGTGGGCGTCGACGGCGAGTGGCGCGGCATCCAGGTCAAAGCGATGCCCAAGGAGAAGCAGGTCATCGACTTCGACCCAACCTCACAGGTCCGTTCCACACTGCCCGGCGCCGGCGACGACGCCGTCGACAGTGAGTTGGAGGAGTTCCAGGAAGAGCTCGAACACCGAGCAACGAACGGAACGAACGAAACGAGCGAACTGAACGAGGAATCAGACGCCGTCGAAGCTGAGCCAGACGGCGGGTCAACGGAGGACACCAACGATGGCTGAGTACCTGCGCGTCACGCCGACATCCGAGCGGCTTGACCCGGAGAGCATCCCCCGAGTCCTCGACAGCCTCCACAAACTGACCACGCCCGGCTCGTCGGGCCTCGGGGCGAAGCTGAACCCACTCCACAGTGAGACACCACCCCGATTCGAGTTCCTCGCGATCAGTGATGGCCCGGACGACCCGGTAGAGTTCTTCTACGGGGCCGATGCCCATCTCGATACGCTCGAGAAGCGCCTCCGCTCCATCTATCCGGCCACGTTCGACATCGAGCGCGTCGAGGTCGACGTCGCCGCCCGGCTCATTCAGCCAGTCGAGCTCACACCGCAGGAATTCGTCGAACACTACGAAGCCGGGCGGCTGCAGTACGAGTTTGGCCCGGCAGAACAGTACGACATCGTCGACGAGGAATCAGCGGACTCCGAGTCAGCCGAAGCGTACCCCGTTGTCGACGGCGGTACAGCAGCCACGAGCGTCCCCGATCATCACGTGACTGTTGGAGACGCAGCCCTCGAACTAGCGCCGCCCGATGCACTTCCAGACGACGAGGAAGAGCGACGGGCCATCGAGAAGCCGACGATGACACCGGCGGGAACGATTCTGGCTCGCCCGGCACAGGATGCTGTCTCGCCGCTCGGTGTCCGGTGGTGTGGCTCCGCGTCACGGAAGCAGGACTGGATGACCTCGCTGACGCCGTTCACAGCAGAGGAAACTGACGGCGACCTCTCGTCCGTCGACGAACCCGGCGCGGCGCTGGCGTCGCTGATCGACCACCTGATGGAGGCGACAGCGCCGACCGCGTTCCAGGTCGTCTTCCAACGTCGTGCCAGCTGGCAGTCCGACGCGGAGGTGCGGAAAGAGGACCTCGTCGACGGCCGCGACACGTTCTTCCAGGAGGTCGTCGGGTCGTTGCTCGAGGTCGAGGAGCAACGGAGCGACCAGGACGACCGGCAGCTCAGCGAGGCCGTCGAGAAGCGGATCGAGTACATCGATGCGAAGAACGCCAAACGGTCGTTCACGGTCAACATCCGGGCCGTCGGCGTCCCCACCGACGACACCCGCGACGATCTCGATGGCCGGATGGACTCGCTCCTCCCCGTGTTCGACCCGCTTGATGGTCCGTTCTACGAGGTCGAGGGGCAACGCCTCCGGGACAGCGGCTTCCGTGAGAAGACGAAGGAGAAGAAGGCACGGGCCGCTCTCCAGCGCCTCCTCAATCGCGAGTTGACGACGGGACGAGGGAAGACCCGCCCCGAGCTGGTCCTCAGCGGGACGGAGCTCGCGAACTTCGTCCTCGTCCCCTCCTCCGAACAGTTGACCGTTGAGGGGACGCGGGGAACCAGAGCCGAACAGCAGAGTCGGAATCCGCTCCCGTGGCCCAATCCGGATCTGATCCAGCAGTTCCAGGACGGGATGGCCATCGGCTACGCACTCGACGAAAACGGTGAGCCACGACCGGACCCCATCCGGATCCCGCCGGACCTGTTGCCGACGCATTACGGGCGGTTCGCGTCGACGGGTGGCGGGAAGTCGAAGGCCATCATCAACGACGCCCTCTCGCTTCGCGAGTCGACTGGTGGCCCCGTCGTCCTCGTCGACCCGAAGGGGGACGGAATGTGTGAGAACTACCTGCGCTGCCACTACGAACGATTTGGGGGCCTCGACGACGTCTACCACTTCCGCGTCCCGGAGACCATTCCCGCGTTCTCGTTCTTCGACATCCGCCCTGCGCTCGAAGCGGGTCGCAACCGTGAGGACGCGATTCAGGACAAGGTCGACCACTTCCACGACATCCTCCGGATGATTATGGGCCGCGAGCAATACGGGCAGGCGTTCGTCGCGAACGAGATCCTCAGCTACCTGATCAAGGCGCTGTTCGACGAGGAGTACGGGAGCGACGTGTTCGGGCTGGACGACCTCTTCGCCGCCGCGCTCCGGATGCAGCGCGACCAGACGATTCCCCCGGTCTCGGCGGACAACCAGAACATCGAGGAATCACTGACGCGCCACTTCGCGAAGGACAACCACCAGTTCCAAGTGTCGATGGATGCCGTCGGGAACCGCCTCGACAAGCTCAAAGAGGACGCGCATCTCCGGCGGATCTTCAGCCACGTCCCCGAGCAGAACGACGCCGGCGAGTACGTCGACAACCGCTTCGACTTCCGCGAGTTCCTCGATGAAGACGCTACCATCATCTTCGACCTCGGTGACCTCCGACCGGAGGCACAGCGAGCGATCACACTCCTGCTGTTGAGCAACCTCTGGGACGCCGTGCAGGTGCGCCGACGCGACGGCCAGACCGACTACGAGAAGCTCACGAACCTCATCATCGAGGAGGCGGCGCCGGTCGCGTCGACGAAGCTCGTCTCCGAGCAGCTACTGCCGCAGGGCCGATCGTTCGGGCTGAGTATGGGGCTCGTGATGCAGTTCCCTGAACAGGTGCGGAACCGGAACGAGCGGGCCTACGACGAGGTGCTGAACAACATCAAGACGAAGCTCATTGGCAACATCTCGATCGAACGCGACCTCGCGGAGTCGCTCGCCCACGAGGACCTCAGCCCCACCGAACTCCGCAACCGAATCAACACGCTCCCAAGTGGCGAGTGGATCGCCCAACTCCCGAGCCCGTCGTTCGGCGAGACTGGGCCGCCGCCGTTTTCGCTGAAGCCGCTCCCGATTGCGCCGGGGCATCCAGAAAGCGACCAGCCGCTCACAGACCCCCAGGAAGACCATTTCGAGTCCGTGTCCCGGCCACGGATGGTCGAACGGACACAGGCCCAGTACGGGCTGACAGAGCCGACTGAGTCGAACACTACTCCGGAGGAGACTGGCTGGGGGAGTTCGGGGGGTGAGACGACGGGCTCAGCTGCCGACGGCGACTCAGGAACGGAACCGACGCAATCCGCGTTCATCAGTGAATCGACGACCGAGGACGCATCGATATCGACCACCCAGTCCGAGACGGACAGCGACCCAGATGCAGACAAGGCAGCAATGAGCCCCCTGTTCGGGCAGGCCACCGAGACGGACGAGGAACCAGCTGGTGACCAAGCACCGCAGCCGGAGAACGGGGCAACGCCCGTCCAGGAAAGCAGCGTACCCGTCCCCGATGACGAACTCCGACAACGCGGGCTCAGCCGTGACGACGTTCGGTTCCTGAATCGGGTCCTCGACGTGATGAACCGAGAGGACGACGAGTACACGCTACTGGACAGGATGAGCCAGCTTCGGGACGAATACGACGACCTCCATATGGAGCAGCTCACGGAACAGGACCTCCTGGAAGCGGACTCCGCGGCGGGGCGCAAGTACTACACCGTCCTCCCGGACGGTCGAGACCTCCTCGGGAGAGAATTGAAGGCGGGACCAGGAGCGGGCGATCTCGGCGAGAAAACGCCACACAAGGTTGGCGTTCGGCTCCTCGAGCTCTGGCTCCAGCAGCGGGAGGACGTCGTTCGCGTGGAACCGTACTACGAAACCGACGACGGCACCGTACTGGACGTGGCCGGCTTCGACGCGGACGGCGATGTCGTCTGGGCCGGCGAAGCAGAGCTCGCGAGTAACAACCGGCACGCCCCGGTCGAGGATTACGACAAACTCAGCGCGGTGGACGCAGACGCGATTTGGGCCTTCGACAATCGCGAGACGACGCTCGATGTCCTGGAGAGCCTTGCCGACGCGGATCGGATCGACGAGCGGGTCAGCGGGCGGGCGGCACGGTCGTTCGCGACCATCAGAGACGCCGTCGACGACTTCGATGCTGCGGGCCTGACCACCGTTCGAGGGTTCAAGAATCTCGATCAAGAACTCAACCAGTGACATCCTCACTCGCCCTAACGGACGGAGCTTCCTACAAGGGAAAATTCGATCTCAGAGGTTTCGGAACCGTACTCCGAGAGAGTCATTTGTCGGGGTTCCCGACTCGCCTCTCGGCGTTCCGCGGCCCTGTCACAGGGGCTCCCATTCCGTGGCGTGTCATCGCGCTCCGATTTCCAAGGAACGCTCTCACCCCACGGATCAACGCGGCGAGCGATGTTCGCCGCGGCGTTGATATCGGCTTGGAACGTGGTGATGTGGCATTCGTCGTTTGTACAACGGAACTCAGCCTGTTCGTCACGGCGACCGACGTGGCCGCACGCATGGCAAATCTGCGAGGTATAGTCCGGCCGGACGTGCTCAACCGGAATCCCTGCCTCGAGTGCCTTGTCCTCGATTCGACCTTGCAGCTGAGCGAAGGCCCACGTGTGCAGCCGCCGGTTCATATACGCGCCGTAATCCAAGTTCTCACGGATGTACGACAGATCCTCGAGGACGATTACTGGGTCGTCGAACTGGCGGGCGTATTCGACAGCCTCCCGCGAAGCCTTTTCGACGATATCCGTGAGTGCATTCTGGTGGTAGCCGAATCGTTCCTCGATTCGCCAGTCGGCGGCACCACGTTCTTGGAGGCGTTGCAGCGTAGTATACATCTCCTTGCGGAGGTGTCGGGCCCGGCCACCGTCGATCAACAGTGGCTTCGTCGGCGTTTCGCGTTGCAGGGCACAGCCCGTGATCAACGCACTTTCACCGATATCGAATCCGACGAAGGTCGGATCTTCGTCTGGCTCGGGATCGTCGACGGTGTACTCGACGGAAACATGGAGGGTCCACGTACTCCGATTTTGGATCAACCGGAATTCGCCGACAGAGACCTCACCATCGAGCACGTCAAACCAGAGCGATTCCTGTGCGGGATTAATCCGCAACGGGATCCAAAAGGCGTTGCCACGGCCCGCTTGCGGGACCCGCCAGCAGAACTCGTACTCACGGCTTGGCGAATGATCGAGACGGAAACCGCGGTTGGTGAATCGAACTGGGTGATCCTCATCCAGTTCCTCAGCGTCGAAGGTCTCCCGAAGCTGAGGAACGTACTGTTTGAGCGCGTCCTTGGCGTAGGAGGTAAGGTCGTAGTCGGTGACGATGTCGTTGACCGCCGATTGCGTGTCCGCCCCGCTCTCGAAGGCAGTATGGAGTGCGTCGCGGTACGTCGCTACAGTGTCCTCAAGCTGACGCTGTTTGTGTGCCGTCGGCGGGACTGTCGTCGCCTCAAGCGTCTTCGTGACGGTTCGTTCGGCGGCCATCCGACGGTGAACAGTAGTACCGTAACACACAAAAAGAACACGGTAAACTCACGTATGTATGGGGAAAGAAGTCCGGTTCACAGTAAGCGACGACCAGCACGAGCGCCTCAGCGAACTCAAGGACGAACGCGGTTACACTTGGAAGGGGCTGATGCTCGAGGGCGCGAAGTGCTTGGAACGCGAGGACTCGTAGAGGGCCGACAATCAGCTAACTGGGGGAGACAGCTGCGCCATGAACGGCGCCGTCTCCCGCCGGAGGAACAATGACCTGGCGACAGGCGACCCGCGAGGAGATTTACGCCTACTACGCCGAGGAGTTCCCCCGCTATCTGGATGACCTGCCGGAATTCATCACGGCGACCGGCCCGAAACAGTACGCCGTCGCCTTCCGCGAGTCCCACCCGGTTCGTAAAGACGAGGTGCCGGCCAAGGACTTCATCCGGCGGGATACGTGGCAAACAGATGCGTCAGGGGACCGAACGACGCCCGAGTTCGACGACTTCGAGGACGTCGTCGAGTTCATTCGCCACCCCGCTCGCAACGACCCGCTGGGGCGGAGCGAGTTCGCGCTTGCTGATCCGGAGGTGCTGGAGCAACCCGACCCACGGCCCGACGCCGTCTACTACGCGCTGGATCACTGGGAACGACCCTGGGTCCTCCTCGTCGACATCGACGCGAAAGAGATCGCCCGAGACCGAGCGGGCGAGATGGTCTCGGCAGACGTCGACGACCGCGACGACGATGCGCTCCTCGACGCTGCGGGTATCCTCGACGCCGCTCCCGAGGGGTATCCGTACGCCTTCGAAGACGTCGACCGCGCCATCGAGTACGGGTTCGAGGTGCGCGATATCTTCGAGGACGATTTCGACGCCGAGGAAACGATGGTCGTCTACAGCGGGCAGGGTGTCCACGTCTACCTGCTGGATACCGACCCGGCGCACCGATACGACGTGCAGAGCCGCGAGGTGTTGAACGACCTCCTCCTCGAGACGTACGACATCCCGATCGATCCCGTCGTGACGGCCGACCGCCGACGTGTCGCTCGCCTGCCCTACTCGCTGCACGCCGATGTCTGTAGCATCGTTCAACCAATCGAGAGCCCGGCGTTCGACGTTCGGTCGGCGACACCCGAGGTGATCGACGAATGAGTCCGAGTACGCCCACCGACGACGAGGACATAGCGTATCGAGTTGCGGCACTCCCGCTGGAGTACGGTGAGACCCGCATCAACCAGCTGTTTACACGTGGCTACAATCGATACATCGTCGACGGCGAGGACCAACCCGAGGACCTCGTGAACGACGTCGAGCGGTTCGGGACGGCGGCGTTCAAAGAGCAGGTTCGTGCCGACGCCACCGAGGAGCCGTTTGTCGACGAGCCGGGGACGCTCGCCGTGCTCGCCACGTTGAGTGCGATCTGTGTGAAAGAGCACCCGAAGTTCGAGCACGCGTCGCCCCGGAACATCCAGGTGCTCTACGACATCCGGGAGCTGTACGTCAACAATCTCGCCTCCCTCATCCGCGCCCACGGCGATGGGTCGCTCCAACAGGACATCGCCGACGTACTGTACAGCAAGGAGCCAGGTGAGGAGGGCCCGCATCCGGGTCGGGTCTGTACAGGCATCACGGAGATGCCGGAGTTCGGGGATGGCCTGTACCTCGAAATCCCGATGGCGGCGGCGTCACGCAAATGTCTCGTTCGAGCGGAGGGCGAGTCATCGACGGGGAGTGACGATGGCGGGGAGATACTGACGCGAGTGAAGGACAACAACCTGTACGTCCCGGTCGGTGATTTCGACAGCAAGTATCGGGACTACGCTGAGCGGGCGTTCAAGAAGCTCCTGCGGGTGCAAGAAGACGGGCTCTCCGACGACCAGCTGACGTGGGTGACAACGAACGAATCGGCGATCACGGAGCGGATCGATCGCTTCCTCGAGACCGGCCATCACGAGCGAATCTGGCGGAACTGGGACCGTGGAGAACGGACGATCCGCGTCCTCCGGCGGGCCCTGAGTGACGCCCCCGACGACGTGGCGCAAACGGGCGAGTTCCACACGGCGAAGGAGCTCTACCGAGCGGTTACGGCGTACGACGCCGAGGACGAGTGGGAATCCTCTGTAACGGACTGGATCTCGAGTCCAAGCAGTCTCGCGAAGACGCTGGCCGACCACGAGTCCCACTCGGCCGTCACCATCGACCGCGACGGGCGCGTCAATACGTACCGAATCGGACGAGCCGGAACCGGCGCCGAACAGATCGAGGTCCGGGAGATCGAGGACCTCTTCGAACTCCCCTGTATGGCGAATATGGAGGAGCGGCTACACGAGAAGAAGCCGGTTCGGAAGGATCTCTACAACTTCGCGCGGATGGTGATGTGGCTCCCGCAGTACCAAGACAGCAGCCTCGACGAGATCGTCGCGGACCTCAAGGACGTCTTCTCCCGGTGGCCGTGGTACGACGAGCAGAAGACCGAGTACCAGGTTCGCTACGAATTCTCGAACACGATCGACGGCGACACGCCGTTGCCGATGAACTGCGACAATGACGATCTGCAGCGCTACTGCATCGGCCAGGACCAGTGCCCCTACTCGATCTGGGGCAGTCTCCCGTTCCCGGATGAGATGTATGAGCAGGTCGAGGAGGAATCAGCTGGTCCCGCTGAGCAATTCTGAATCATAGACTTCCCTGCGTTTGTTGGATCGTTAGTTAGTGGGATAATCCAACAGTTATGCTGAGTACGTACAGGCCGCATACTTAGCAGAGCGTCTGATCCAAGCTGATCTAAATTAGATCGAAAAGCGGCTACAGGCAGTGAACACAAAAGTTCGAATTGCCGAACTAGTCTTGAGAGATAGTTGAGGCCGCTTCCGCAGGAGCAGGTGAAGGTGGCTCGTGAGTCCCGAACTCAGGGTGGGTCTCTTCCATCCAGACGTACACGACTGCACCAGACACGAACATCAGGAGTGCTGTCATATAGAATGCGGCCTCTGCGTTGATGAACTCCATCGAGAGCCCGATTAGGATGGCTCCGACGGCATAGCCGGAGTCACGCCACATCCGGTAGACGCCCATCCCTGCAGACCGCCACGTCGGGTGGGCGGCGTCGCTTGGCACAGTCATCAGGTTCGGATACAGCAACGCCATACCGAGACCGGAGATCCCGGCCAAGACTGCCCACGCGAGATACCCTTCGACGAGTACCATTCCAAGGACGCCGGCACCTGCGAGGAACATCCCCCAGATGACGGGCGGGCGGCGACCAATACGGTCAGCAAGTCCACCAGTCGCAATCTGGAGGAAGTACATCGCGCTGTGGACACCGACGACGACACCGACAGCCGCGATACCAAGACCCTGGCTTACCAGATATAGCGGGACGGCAATCCAGAACAGCGTATCCACGAAGTTCTCGATGTGGCCAGCTTGCGCCGCAGCGAACAGCGTCTTGTCACCGTAGGTCGCGCGCTTCACCACCTCGTTGAACGGCAGGTTCGCGTCGTGGTGGTCGTCGTCACCTTCGGCTTGGGCGTACTGGACGGTTTCCTTAATCAGGAAGATGGAGATGAGGAACGCCAGCACGACCACGACAGCCAGGAAGTAGAACGGCTCGGGCCGGAGGCTCCACTGACCGGCAATAACCCCTGTGAGCCATGCCCCGACGGCAACGCCAGTATAGCCGAACGACTCGTCGATGCCGACCGCAAGGCCACGCTGCTCGGGTCCTGCGAGGTCGATCTTCGCGTTGATCGCCATACTCCACGTCAACGCTTGGTTGATGCCCAGTAAGATGTTCCCGACGGTGATCCAGCCCCAACTCGGAGCGAAGATGAGGATGATCGGCAGGGGGAGTGCCGTTGCCCACCCCGCGACGAGTACTGGCTTGCGGCCGTACTCCTCACCCCATTTGCCAGCGTAGAGATTGAGGATCGACTTCACGATCCCGAACGAGACGACGAACGAGCCGATCACGAGGAACGACTCGACGCCGAGTACCTCTTCGCCCAGCACAGGGACGACGGTCCGTTCAGACCCGATGGTCAGGCCGGTGGCGAACACCAGCAGGACGTGGAGTGAGAACTGTCCGAGGTGCTCGCGGATTCCTTGTTTGATTTCAGTTCCCGTACTCATGGGTTCATTCAGCAGCGCAGTTGTTGGGGCCCAGTTCCAACTCGGCCAGTTCGTCGGCAGGGACCGATTCTTGTCCGACGTTCGTCCGCTTGACGCGCTCGAAGTTCGGCGGGTGATCCGGGATGTCAGCTGCGAGTTCGCGGACGAACTCCTCTCGGTCGCGGCCGAGGTCGTCGTTCCGTTCCTTGACCTCCGCAAGGGTCGCGGTCACCGGTGGTTCGGGCGAGCCAGGGTCGTGTGCTGGCAGGACCAGTGCGTCGTCTGGACGGTCCAATAATCGCTGGAGGCTCTCGTAGAGCGTCGCCGCGTTCTGCTTTACGTCGGAGTCTTCAATTCCCGCTTCGACACCGAGTTCGACGCGGCCCACGCTCTCGTGGAAGAGCGTATCGCCCGTGATTAGGGCGGCGCCCTCGATGTCGAATGAGACGCTCCCCTCGCTGTGTCCCGGCGTGTGAATGACCTCGATGTCGAGACTGCCGACTGAGACGGTCTCTCCATCCTCGACTGGCGTCGCGTCGATGGCGAGTGCATCCCTCGAGTGGAGATAGTAGGGGACGCCGTGCCGGTCGGCGAGTTCTGCCGCACCCGAGACGTGGTCGGCGTGGGCGTGCGTGTCGAAGACCCCGACGAGTTCGACGTCGTACTCGTCGAGGATCGTCTCGTATTCGTCGAGATAGTGTGACGGGTCGAAGACGGCTGCTTCACCGTGTGAAACGAGAACGTGCGAGAGGCAGCCCTTTCCCGGGCGTGCGACCTGAATGAGCGTGCCATCGATATCAGCGGGCACCTCCGCGTGGCGGTGGACACGGCTCCAGCCGTTCATTCCATCGGTGAGCGTCACAGCATCGTAGTCCAGCTCCTGGAGGACTTCTGTCGCGGTTTGAGAGACGACACCAGCGGCACAGACAGTGACGACCCGCTCGTCACGGGGAAGGTCTGAGAGGGCTTCCTTGGTCTGTTCAGGGTCGTCTGTTAATTGGTCGTAGACATCGACGTTGATGCTGCCCGGGATATGCCAGTCCTCGAAATCCGCTTCGTGCCGAATATCGAGGATAAGCGGCTCGTCATCACCATTTCGCAATTGTTCGCTGAGTTCTTCCGGCGTGATCTCCTGCATCGGTATTCCTGAATAGAGGGTATATTTGCATATAGGCGCTGCCGGACATGACCGGCACCGTTAATTCTGACCAGCCCAAAGTTGGTCGTATGAGTCTGTACGAGGCCTCGATACGGGTCAAACACGAGTGTCCGTACCGAGAAATCTCAGAGCGCTACCCGGATTTGACGATACGTGAGTGGCCGTTGAGCGACTGCCAAGTGCTCGAGATTAGCTCTGAGGCAACGCCGACTGACGAGCTACTCGATGAGATCGGTCAGTTAGGGACTGTCCTCCACGAATCGGAGGACGAAGACGGGTATCACGTCGTCACGCAGTCGTGTCTCTGTTCACTGGAAGAGTCCATCATCGACCGGTTTGAGGAGCACAACTGTCTGTATCAGTCACCGACGATCTACCGCCAAGGCTGGGAACACTACACGGTAGTCGCATTCGATGGTGAAGACATCCGGGAGTTACTCGGTGATCTGCGATCCGACAGGCAGATCGAACTGCTCTCGAAGACCTCGATTTCGGAGACGCAGATCCCCCACAGCATGCTGGCTCCAGCGAGTGAACTGTTCGAGGACCTCACTGACCGACAGCTAGCGGCACTCCAATTCGCACTGGAACGCGGCTACTACGAACAACCGCGGAAGACTTCCCTCCGAGAACTGGCCGAACAGACAGCCGTCGCTCGTTCGACCTTCGAAGAACACCTTCGGAAGGCCGAGAACAAACTCCTCACAAACGCGGGCCAGTTCTTGCGATTGGTCACTGCGACATCGACAGCTGACCCACTGGGCGTAGCTAAGATGCAACAGGCCGAACACGCTGCCGACTAGTCTCCCAAATCACCGGGGTGAACATTTGCTACCCGATGGGGATGTCTTAGAACGCCTCATACGATTCGTGTTCACCGTAGAATCGGTAGACGAGTAGTACAGCCGTCATTCGCCTATTAACCGAAGTCACCACCATCTTATCTCTTAAGAGGCTACATTTCGTAGATGACATCGATTGACCCCGAAACGCTTCGAGAAAAGTTGGAGAATAATGAGGATGTCTGTGTGGTCGATATCCGGTCAGAAGCGGACTACGAAGAGGAGCACATTAGCGGAAGTGAGAATCGACCAATTAGAGAGGCTCTTCTCTCGGGTGATGTCGAAGAGGCATTAGCGGCGCTGGACGATCTTCCGAGCGATGAGGAATTGGTTATGGTCTGTGACGCGGGAGTCGCTTCGACCGAAACAGCACGTCAGCTTCAGGAACAGGGAGAGGACGCAAAAGCCCTTGAAGGCGGGTTGGACGCGTGGAAACAAAATCAAGAGTAGCCGAGTAGACCACTGTCCTCAGGATAATTTCGAGGTTCATACGGAAACTCCGTTACAGGATGGCTTGAGTCGCGGTGCTGATTCTCCCAGAGAGGGAACCCAGCCAACGAATTATGGCAGAGAGTCGCCTCAGTTTTAGATTGAAGCGCTCAAGAACTGATGTTGCGTCTTAACCACTACTAATGATCTACTTGGACCACGCCGCGACGACGGAACCACACGAGAAGGTCATCGCCGCGATGCAGCCGTATCTCGAAGAGCACTACTGCAATCCATCGGCGGTCTATGCGACTGCCGAGGCTGACGCGGTCCGCAACGCACGAACAGCAGTCGCCGATCTCCTCGGCACGAGTGCTCGGAACATCGTGTTCACGGGCGGAGGCAGCGAAGCCGACAACCTCGCGCTCAAAGGGGCGGTCGAGGCGGCTGACGGGCAACACGTCGTCACCACGACGATCGAACACTCAGCGGTGGTCGAGACGGCCACTTGGCTGGAAGACCACGGTATCGACGTAACGCGGGTGACTCCGGGGCGAGACGGCCGTGTCGATCCTACAGACATCGCCGATGCGATTCAACCGGACACAGCCATCGTCTCCGTTATGCACGCCAACAACGAAACTGGGGTCATCCAGCCGCTGGAAGCTATCGGTGAAATCACCGACGAGCACGATGTCCTGTTCCATTCGGACACGGTCCAGTCAGCCGGGAAGATTCCAATCGACGTCGATGAGCTCGGACTCGACTTGGCGAGCCTCAGTGCGCACAAGTTCTACGGACCAAAGGGCGTGGGTGCGTTGTATGTCCGTGACGGCGTCGAACTGGAGCCGATAATTCACGGCGGCGGTCAAGAACGTGGCCTCCGCAGCGGAACCGAGAACGTCCCAGGGATCGTCGGAATGGGGAAAGCTGCTGAACTCGCTGTGGACGACATGGTGGAACGGAGAGAACGACTGGGTGAACTCCGTGATGAACTAGTCGCCACACTCCAGACCGAAACCGATGCAACCCTCGTCGGTCACCCTGACCGACGACTTCCGGGCTATGCGATGATGGGGTTCCCTGAATTGTCAGGGGCTGATCTCGTTCAGGCATTCGCTGACCACGACATCGCTGTGTCGAGCGGGTCTGCGTGCCACTCCGGTGATCGGTCCCCCTCGCGGGTTCTGATGGAGATGGCCATCGATACCAACCTGGCATTCGGCGCGGTTCGGTTCTCACTGGGCCGTGATACGACGAGCGAAGACGTCCAGTACGTCAAAGATCAACTCGGACGCGTTCTCGAAGAGGCGAGGACATGAGCGACGTCGAGAGCTTCATTCGATTCTGTGAGAGCGAGTTTGGGACGGCTGTCATGGACCGCGAGGCCGCATACGTGAAACGGCACGTCGATACGGACGACCGGATTTTGGACGTTGGCTGCGGCATCGGCTCGCTCGAAGAACGGTTTCCCGATCACGAAATGATCGGAGTGGATCGCTCGGAGGCGATGATCCAGGCAGCACAGGATCGAGTTACTGCACCGTTCGTTCTCGGAGATGCGACCGCGCTCCCTATCGCAACTGCGTCCGTTGATGCTGTCGTCTCCGTCTCGACACTCGAATTCATTCCCGATATCGGTGCAGTCCTTGCGGAAGCGACTCGCGTACTCGCTCCTAGCGGGACTCTCGTTGCACTCGTGTTGAACACACGTTCCGAGTACGTTCAATCGAATCTCCAGCGAGAAGGATCCTACTTCCAGCGGATGGTTCACCGGGACTCTGAGGCGTTGGCGGACACGATACTTGAATACGTTGAGGGTGAGCAGGAGTTCTTCTTGGGCATCTCCGACGAGCAAGTCTTCGAGAGCACAGACCCATCGACAGCTGCAATCTCAGCGGTAGTCGGGACCCTGCCTGAGTGACCACAATATCCTTGCCCGGGTTCCGTGAACACGAACTACATGACTGACTCGGCCGATCCGGGCTCGTCTCCGCTCTTCGAGGCGAAAGAATTCGACGAATCATCTGTATTCTCGCCGGAAGCACTGCTGGAGAACGCTCGACGGCAGAAGGATCTCCCAGAACGCTCAGTCCCGGACATCTGTATCCTCGATCCAGATGGAGATATCGTCCGCGAGCTGACGGCCACCGACGAAGCACACAAAGATGAAGCGTGGCCGGGCTACCACACCGACCTCTATCGGTTCGAACGAAATGATGAGGAATTCGGCATCGTGGGATGCGCCGTTGGAGCGTCGTTCGCTGTGCTACTTGCGGAGCAACTGTTCGCCGCCGGCTGCCAATTTCTCATTAGCGTAACCTCCTCAGGGCAGATTGTGCCAAAGGACGATCCGCCCTACTTCGTTCTCATCGACCGCGCGCTCCGCGACGAAGGAACGAGTCACCACTACTGTTCGACGAGTCGCTATGCGACTCTCGATGACGAGCTTCGTACTTCGGTCGAAGAGGCGTGTGAAACAGTGTCTCGTCCCGTGTATACGGGAGCAACGTGGACAACTGACGCTCCATTCCGGGAAACGGAGGCCGCAATCGAACGTGCTCGGTCAGAAGGAATCCTTGCCGTCGAAATGGAAGCTGCAGCACTGTATACGTTCGCGGCCGTTCGAGAACGTCCGGTGGTTTGCTTCGCGCATGTTACCAACCAGATGGGGCAGACTGAGGAGGATTTTGAAAAAGGAGACGCAAACGGAAGTCAAGATGCATTAGAGGTGATCACTACGGCTGCTACTGCGTGGAGATCGCTGAATTAAGGTTCCAATTGTTTCCGACACTCCTCTGGATTCAGCGGGGTAGTTTCACCCGCTTAAGAGCTTGCAAACAGCCCAATACCTCGGTTTTACGAGGGGTTATCTGCAATCCAAAATGAATCGTTCTCAGTTCCCGTCGGGCAATTTTTAGCCGGCTTAGACGGCCAGAATCAGGCAAATAGGGTGTGGTTCGCGGGTCGAAGTGGAGATTTGATGAGCTTCAAGATGTCCAGAACAGATAGAGCAGCGACCCGAAGCAATTCAGATACTCCCGATTTTACCTTCATCACCCGCCCGTCGAGCAAATTTTGGACTTCCAGAGCGATCCTCGAATATGTCGAGGTACTTTCTACGCTCTCAAATCGGCCCGACGGGGTTCTTCTGCAATTTGAGTCCGTTATTTTGTCTTGCATATCGCGGTTTTCGTCCAAAGAAAGATGCGATATGCAATGTGCGAAGGCCGCCGGCTCTCTCAGGCCGAGGGGCCATCACAGGGGTAGCGGAACTACAGAAGTATCAGATGTAGCGCATAGGTTGACGGGGTGCGTTTCGGTGGTGTCTGTCGCCCCCACGATGGGGTGGCGGGGCGCATCACGTGCCCCCGATAGACGATGGCTTCGGAACAACGCAGGAAGACACGAGCAGCAGATCACGCAGGAACTACCCCCGACGATGAGGCGCCGTGGGCGGACCTCGAGATGGCGGTTCCGACCGACCGGAATCACGCGTCGGTCGTCGCCCTTGTGGAGTGTGCCCTCGTCGAACTCACGCACGAGGCTGTGGGCGCCGTCTTCATTTCCCGGCAGGTCGGGCGGTCGACGCGGACGCAGTACGTCGCCGCCGACGACGTCGGCGAGCAGTTCCAGAAGCGGCACTTCGACGACCGACTGGGCTGGCACGAGACCACCGTCCCTCGACGAACCGTTCGCGACGAACTCATCACCCAGCTCACGCAGTCGCCCTCGACGCCGGCGGAGCGGTCAGGTGAGAGAGCAGCCAGCGAGCCAGACACCTTCGTCGTGAAGCCAGTTCGAGAGCTCCAGACACCGTAGCGGCTAGACTTAACCAACATTCCGAACCGATACCGACACAGTGTTGGTTAACTCTGGGGCTGGATCCACTCCCTCGCCCCCACCCACCGCCCTGTCCCTCGAGTGAGTGTATCCTGGCGGCCGGTTCGCTCGAAGGGCCGTCGCGACGGGTTTTATCGGGGCACTGTTCGTCGAGTGCGAGTATGGTCGTCGTCGAGGAGGTCACCAAACTGAGCGCGCGCCGCACCCAAACCTCGTCCGAGACGTTTCCGGATGATTCGTTGGCGTCGATTCGGGAAGCCGTCGAGGCCGTCCCAGCAAGCGTCTTCGACGGGTCGACGAAACACACGGAGGTCGGCGGGTTCGATGCCGCCATCGCCGACGGCCTCTCGCAGTACGAGTACGAAGGGGACGCCGCCGGCGGCTACAACCCGAACTGCAAGCTCTGGTCGCATCAGGGGTTTAACTACAGCGTCGACCTCTACGACACCGACGCCCGCATCGCCATCGAGGTCGAGAAGAGCGAGCGGAAGAACGTCAGCGACGACCTTCTCAAGTTCCAGAAGGGGTACCGCACCCAGAAGGACGGGCGGCCGAAGATCGAGTTCGGCTGTCTGGTAGTGCCGGTGAACTATCTCGGGCGGCATAACCTCTACCAGCACAGCCTGACCAAGCTCGACTTCATGAAGGGCGTCCTGTTCATCGACGACGTCGCCGTCATCGGCTATCGCGACCCGCGACCGGACTGATACTGTCGGCCCTGACTGTTTATCTGCGCCAGGAGGCGTGCAGCGCGCAACAGCGTGCGCTGCGTGACTCACCATGCCCGGCCCCGATCCGCACGATGACACGAGTCGCGACTACGAACAGTTCGAGAAAGAACTGCTCGCCCAGGACCGTGACGCCGCCCGGGTTGACACGGCGGACATCGACGACGCGACGGCCCAGCGACTGGTCAACGACCTCGTCGACGCGGCCGTCGTCACTCCGGTTCCTGAAGACCATGTTCTGGTTCATGAGCCGAGCGGCACCACGTTCGACTCGACGACACAGCTGGCCGTCTTCCACCGTGGCTGGGCGGCCGGCCGCGACTCCGACGGGGAGGACGAGTGATGCAGCAGACCCTCGTCGGCTGTGCGTTTTGCGATGCCCCGCCCGGCACCGAAACTGGCGAGGCCCATACCTGGGGACAGGACGAGCGGGTCACTCACCCGATCTGTGTCGACTGCGCGATTCAGATGGAGCCGGATCCCGACGAGCGCGATCACGTCGTCTGTGACGGCTGTGGGCTGGTCGTCGACACGCTCGCGGCGCTCACCCGGTTCCGGGTCGAATTGGGGCATCTGGAAGGCCCATTGCAACTGTGCGCTCGCTGTAGTCCCGGCGGGCTCGCGACATACTGGACGCGCGACCTCGGGGCGCACATCGTCACGGACTGACGCACCGAGCAGTCGTCGACACGGGTGACACGGCGGTAGGTCCACTATCTTCAACAGGTGAGGGCTCCTCAGGATGCCTATGGACTGCCCCGCATGCGGCTCTACAGTCACCCTCGAGGTCGGACCGGACCGGCCGCTTTCGACGTCGCTGTCCGACGCAGTCCTTGCATCAGAAGAGGATGAGCGTATCGAGGTGAGCCGAGACTGTTGGGACTGTGGCTGGCACGAAATGCGGCAGCTCCGGATTGAATCGATCGACACGACCGCCGGCGACCAGACTGCCGTCGAGCGAGCCGCACTCATCGACGAGATTACCCACGAGCTCGCGGCGATCGGGAGTGTGGACACGCTTGAGGAGACGCTGGCTGCGATCCGCGAGCAACGAGCAACCGACTCGGCGAGGACCGATACGGACGACGCGGCGGAGTGACTCGCAATGCCTGATACAGAGGCCAACTATAACGTTCGTGAGCAAACCGGAGATCCCGAGCACGCATCGGTCGACGATGTGGTTGACCTCGTGATCCACCGGGCGCAGAACCCGCGAACCGAGCACGAGGATGCGCATTTCGATACGGCGGTCGCGGATCTCGTCGACAGATACGGAACGGAGTCGGTCCGGACAGTCATCCACCGCATCCTCGTCGACGACGAGCCGTTTCGGACCGCCACGAACGGCCTTGAGATGCGCAACGTCGACGGCGTTCGGATCGGAACCGCAGCCAGTTGGTTCCTTCAGGAGATAAACGCACAGGTCGACCACTGAGGGACCGGTTGAAAGGCCGCAGCGACAGACCGTCAAGCCCCCATTTTTTAACTCCTGTTCGTCCTACCTACCCGTCGAGGCCATAATGGCACCCTCCACCCCGAGAGACTCAGATCCATCCCCCGATCTACTCGTTGAAATCGTCGAGACACTAGAAGCCCACGGGCTCCCCACCGACTCGTATCAGCTCCACGACGCCGTCGACGTCGAGGCACTCGAGCAGCTTCTCGCCTCCTCAGCCGGCGATGTCGAGGTCCGGTTCACTGTGGAAGGGATTCAGCTCGCTGTCGCCCACGACGGCGTCGACATCCCTCTCGACGAGCCAGTCAGGTCACCGAACCAGTAACGCGCTCGGATTTGTCGACAGAGACGATTCCTGAAAGCCCTCGGCCGCTCGGCATCCCGCGACCACCGCTGCGCTCCTCGTCCCTGCGGTGCTTGCGGGGTCGGGGGACGACCGAGGCGGCCTCGCCCTTTCTGAGTCCGCCAGGACGGTGAATGGCTGGCCGAGCGGCGCGGCCGGCTGGACAGGTGTGTACGTCACGGCCCGCCCCGCTCGCCGCTGCCGCCCTCCGCGTCGCTCGCGACCGACCATTCCGGGCGTGCGGGCGCTCTCCGCACCGCCCGCGCCCGTTCCGGGCTAAAGTGAATGTGCCCTCGACGCCAGCGGGAAAGCGCGGGGGGTTGCGCGGCGTGGCTGCTCACCCCCCACGCTTTCTCCGCTGGCCGCTCGCTCCGGGCGGGTCGGCGCGCGGTGCTGGTTGGGGTCGCCGCACTCGGGCGCGCTCTCGCTCGCGCCCGGTAGGGCGCTCGCGAAGGCGCGAGCGAGAGCGCGCAGTCGGTGCTATCGGTCGTCGACGTCGTCGGAAAACCGCGATGTTAGGGGCATCGCGGTGGCGGCGCGCGAGCGCCTTCGGAGCACTGAGACTCCAATGTCTAGTAACAACTCGAGTCGCAAGGTCGTTACGGTGGATGAACAGGCATTCGAACGAACCGAAGACGCCGGCGTCGACGAGGACGGCTTCGAGGTCGTCGACGACCAGCCGGAATTCCAGGCGACGGTCCAGCAGGAAAAGCAGGCGAAGGTGGATTCCAACCACCCAGACGGCATCGTCCAAGACTTCTCGCACCTGCCCCTCGCGCAGGAAGAGAAGATTCGCGCCCGAGAGGCCGAACTGGAGCACATCAGCGCCCAGGCGGAACTCGGCACCCAAGACGGCCGTGCGAAGCGGACTCGCGAGGTCGTCACCGAACGGCGGCAGCGCAAGCGGGCGGAGCGCACCCCCGAACGGACGGATCCGCGTGAACGCCTCTCCCGGATGGAGCTGGCGGAGGTGAACCAGGAAGCAGACCGGATGGCACAGCGGCTTCGCACCGGTCACAGTCGGGCAGCCGTTTCGCGGGCACTCGCAAAGCGGGTCGCCAAGGGGCAGGACATCACCAAAGCAGTGTTCGACACGATGGACGCGCTCAAGGCGGCCCCCGGCGCCATCTGCCCGATCGAGGACGTCCCGGACGTGCAGACCGACGAGGTGAGCATCGAAGGCGAGATCGTGAAACTCTGGCCTCCGAGCGATTCAGCCATAGCCCAAGTCGGTCTCATCGCAGACGACACCGGGAAAATCAAGTTCACGTCCTGGACGGCTTCAGAGCCAAAATTCGTCCGAGAGGGTGAACGGGTGCGGATGCGCGCGCTCAAGAAGAACTGGTACCAGGGGCGGTGTTCCCTCGCAGTCACCTACGACAGTATGATCGTCTTCCCAGAGCGCGACGACCGCTGGTGGGAAGAGTAGAGGCCGATGCCCTTCTTTTTTGGTGAGTGCCGGACCGGCCCAAGCCCCGCCGCCCCGCCCACCGCTCCGTGCTCGCTCCCTCCGGTCGCTGCGCGCGCAGCCACGACCTCGAGTAGTGATCCAACGGTTATCTCGAGATTCAAAGAGATCGGTACGCTTCCCGAATGGAGTCATCTAGCCGCAATAGGTGCGGGCAACCAAGCGCAGTCATATGAGTTCAAGGACGACTGCATCTATGAAATCTGCGGGGTAAATGCTCGAGAGAAATTGGATATTGAGGCCCATTTGTAGGGCCAATAGTCATCAATCGATCCCAATCACATCTCACTAAACTCACCGACATTGCCATTCACAGGAATACCCGGGGTCATCGAAATCTTGCCCTGTCTCAAACCTCACAAACAGCCCATAGTCATAATCTAAGTGTTGCATATATGCTCGTATCTTCTGGCGGTCACCGCCGCTGGGATTCCCCGATTTCTTCGCTTCGACTACGAGGATATTATGCTCTCCGGAGCCTCGTTGATGTATAATAACGTCCGGTACTACTCGTCCCTGGCTTCCACTTGTGAGCAATTCCTCTGGAACCTCTTTGGTTTCATCGCCACCGACACGATTGTACTCAACATCTACGTCCCAAGGATCCTCAACAGCTTCCTGTAGGTACATTCCGAGCCGATGAGTAATGCTCCTCTCGTTAACATCGAACCTTAGTAGATCAGCATCCTCGTCGTTGACCTTCTCAAGCGCAACAGAGACCGCCTGCCGTGCCTCGTCTTCGTTCATACTTGGGTCGTAAGATCGTTGACTTTGTCGAAGTCTGAAGGTGCGACCTGGGTGAAATTGAACCCCTGCTGGCCACAATAACCCATCTTCTCGGAGAACTCTCCTTGGTCAACGAGCCGCTGGATGTCTTGGTAGTTGATTTTGGGTTCAATCTCTATCGACGTCTCAAACTCCAAGAGCGCGCCTTTTGAGTCGATTTGTTTGTTCTCGATCGGAAGAATATGGCTGAGACAGGTCGGGTGATCGTCTACGGAGGATGAACAATACAGAAGCGCGGTATCTCCCCCGGTCGCGGTTTCCCATGCATCGCGACGTTCGTATCCCTCACGTTTCCAGTAGGGATTTGCGTTGAAATATCGGTGATGTCGAAGCGGCTCATCAACGAATGTCGGGCCCATAGCACCGCGGATATACTCTGGTTTCGCATCCTCGCTGATTTCGCGGCCATTCGTTTGGATGAGGAAGACGCTCATACTACCGGGAACTGGAGGATGGACAATAAATTGGGTTGACCAGCAGATTCCACCGTGTTCGCTGTCGCCTATGCACGGAAGTTCTCGCCGCAGTTTCGGCACGTCGCCCAGCCTCCTTGCTTCACCTTCTGCTTTTCACCGCACTCTGGACACTCCCGCCACACGGAGCGATTTCGATGGGACATAGTTCACCTCCGCTCTAATGACGTTATATCGTCCGCCCACTCTCGATTAGAGGCGCTGTCCGCTATCAATTTCCCACTGTTCACCCATGATGTCGTCCTCAGCATACTTCGCCGCCAGTAACTTGATCAATTTCCAAGTATGCTGGTACTCGTCTACGCCCAATTCGATTTGGCCGTCCCGACGAGCGTAATCGAGCGAGAAACGGGTATCCAAATTGTATTTTTGAATCATCGCTTCGATTTTGTCTGGGGTGGCCTCTTCGTGAATATCGTTATCATAGATTTCGTACATCCCTCGAAGCATATTGATATGGCTCAGCATCCATCCGGTCGTGGTCTCACGGTCAGCAAAGGTAATCCCGGCATCCTCGAACGCCTCGATGGCTTCCTCCGCTCGCTTTCTGTACTCCTCACGCATGTCGAACATACTCTCGAACGACTTTGGGGTAATAATGAACACCCACCCATCGTAGCAGATGGCGTTGAGGTTCGGGCGAATGACCAATAGATCCCCCTGAAAGCGCTCGTACTCCTCGTTTTGATACCAGAGTGTGAGTTCGTTTGTCGTGTCGACCAATTTCGCGTTACTGTAGTTTTGAACCCCGATCAGAACCTTCCCGTCCGGTTCACTGATACGGATGAGTTGAAAATTCGGCTCAGGATCTTCCGAGTACGTCGTCGTCCCGTCATTATCTCTGGAGTTCAGAATCTCAAATAGCTCGGAGTCGGGCAGGTTCTCTATTCTAACACACTGTATGACCGATTCCTCGCTAATCGTGTTTGCAACATCCAGGGGCCGTGCTCGGGTTCGCCCGTCACGAAGGTTGTTAATCTGTTCGGTGAGAGCGTCTGAGACGGTTTTTGCGATTTCCTGTTGAACAAGATGTCCAAGCTGAAGCTTCCCTACCTCTGGGGAGTCCCCCTGCTTCCTAACGAGCAAGAACTCAGCTTCCGTCCGCCCCTCCGCAAACTCCCGGGCTTCCTTGAGTTTTTCAGCCGCGTTTAGTTTCCCAGACATATTATGGTGCGAGGTATGTGGTTCGACCGAGGGAGACGACCTCGATTTTCTTTCGGGGATTATCTGCCGTTTTTGTCTCCGGTAGTATCATTTTTTCCTCAAGTGAGGACTTACTGATTACCAATATCACCTGCTCGTCACTCGTCACCTCGTACACCTGATAGCCGCGTATCCCTAACATCGGGTTGATATGCAGTATTTCCGAATTGATTTGGAGCACTCCCAAGATGACGAAAAACACTAGGAAGATACCAAGGTCAAGCAGAGTCGTGAAATTCAGACCCGCGAAGACAAAAACATAGACCAGTAGGTACGTCGAAAGCAGTTCACTCCGCTTCTGATACTTGTCGACTGGCTCTTGAGTAGTAGCACGGCTGGAATGAACCGTGACCATTCGGTACAAAAGGGCGGTGAACAATACACAGAGCACCAAAATTCCGATGGACAGATACGAGATGTATAGTCGGAAATCGATGTAGGGGAGGTCGATAAGGGGGATTTTGTAACCCGCGATCAAGAGTGGGGGAATCTTCCCGAACTTCAACGCCATAATGAAGAATAGCGGTACGTAAGAGCTGAGGAAGAGAACGATCTTGACCGGTGCCCTGAACTTTCGCATAGTCGGCGCTACTCTTTTGTAATTGTCAGCTGGCTACTGACCTAATCTTGATGGTGGCTTGGTTGTTAGTCGGGTCTCGGAAAATCCTGGCTGCTTCCATCATACCTCATCTGTTCCAGGTCATCCTCAGACAGCTGTTTCACTATCTCAAGAAACCGCTTCCCACGAATTTCCATCCACGTCGTTTCGAGGGCTCGACGTTCCGTTTCCGTAGCTGGAATCCAGGTACAATCACCAATAAACTGCTTACTCCCCTTCGAGGCCAACGCGAATGCTACCATTTGCTCTGGAATCTGGGTAAGAGCATCCGCCACTGACAGGAGATACGGCTCACTCAAGACGACAAACAGCAAGTCGTACTCTTGACCCAGTACCTTCCGGAACTCCTGAGGAATGTCCTTCTCCCGTCCGACCATCTGAATCGTCTCGTCGTTTGTTAGGTTGTCAATATCGTATCCTGCTCGCTCGGCCCGTGTTCGAACGGATTCGATATCGCTGAAACCGCACTCATAGGACGGGATCACTGTCTCGCTATGTAGCAACCCGAATCCTGCAGAAATGATATACCAGTCGACGTCGGCACTACTGCGGAGATGGTCGACCGCGGTCTTGATATGCTGGTGTTCATTGCCGGTATACATCTCTGCCGCAGTCGTAGCGGATTCCGGATGTGCTTGCAGTAATTTCTCGCGCGAATGCTCGTCCACACCCTCACAGTCAAGAACAGGGTCGTATCGTTTGTCTTTGGAACAGGGTGAGAGTACGAGAACGTTCATCCGGTATTCTACTCGGTGTCGTCTCACCGAGTGGTGAAACTCTTTGTGCGTGAATGAGAGCAATCCTGTAAGAATGACTCGTCGAGACGATCTCGACCGTTTCTATAGCTTGCTTGACGATCTAGAGCAACGAGTCGGCGGAACTCGAAAACTCAAGAATTGCACTGGGTACATGGACTGGCCCGATCGGGGTGTCTACTTTTTCCTTGAACCGGGGGAAACACGTGCATCAACCGACCGAGCACGTGTTACTCGCGTCGGGACGCATGCTGTGTCTGAAGGAAGCAGCACCTCTCTCTGGGACAGACTGAAACAACACTACGGAACAGGCAGCGGGAGTTCCAATCATCCTCACGGAGGTGCTCACCGCGGCTCTGTGTATCGCAAGCGCGTCGGGGAGGCGATTATCGAGAAACACGAACTCCAAGACGACTACCCCGACTGGGACAAACGCTGGTCGAGCATTAACCGCGAGCGGTCAGTGGTCCGTGACGAGGAGTACATCCTCGAACGACGTGTGAGCACCTACATCCGAGAACAGCCGTTCCTCTGGGTGAACCTCGACGACAAACCGAGTGCCGACAGTAACCGAGCAACCCTTGAACAGAACGCTATCGCCCTCCTCAGCAATTTCGGTAAGCGTCCAATTGACCAACGAGGAGATGAGTGGCTCGGTCGGTACAGTCAGAGTCGGGAGATTCGGGAATCTGGTCTTTGGAACGTGAATCACGTTGAGGAGAACTATGAGGAGGAGTTCTTGGAGCTATTGGAACAGGCGCTCAACAACACAACGCCACTATGACCTCTGGTCGAGCATTGCTATGCTGCCAAATGGTCGCTAAATACCGTTACTGAACAAAACAGATCTCTGCAATTCCGGACGACGAGTCCCATTCTCAGAGACAAGCCAACAGTTGAATCTCCGTGTCCATCATCGGCAATACAAGCGTGCTTTGTCCAACAGTACTGAAACGAACGCCATCTAAAATGGCGCTGAGGGTAATGATACAGGTTTATCCGGAAAGTTTTCCCGCCTGCCCTTCGCGACCGAATGTAGATGACAACTCGATATGCGGATACTACTCTGGATATCGATGCTGATCGCTGGTACTACACGAAATTCAGTGTCAAGCGGTATCGCCAGGCAGTGGGGTGGGAGAGTGTCAAAGAAACCTTCGACCGGACTGCAGAGGCTGTCCGGGCCCTTCTGGAGGCGTACCAATCGGAAGGCGTGTTTGGGGATGCAGAGCTCACAGCACTCAAGTCGACGACTCTGACCTCCTCAGCTATCGGTGGGGAGGCAACTCAGGCTCAGTACTTCGAAACTGATGGCTCCGAAGAGGAGCTGGAACGCGCAGCAAACCTGGTATCGGACAATACTGGAATTGTTGGTGGCATCCCTTACGATGCTTCAGTCAAGGGGACGTCTGCAGAGACGCTACTCGATATTTTTGAGATACTTCTCGATGAAGAGGCAGACCCAGATACAGTCGATTCGGCAGCGAAGCGCCTCCTCGATCTCGATCTAGATAACGTCGGCGGGGCAACGCTCACGGCCCTCCTCTGTCTGCTCCGTCCGACGCGATTCCCAATCGTCAACCAGCAGACTGAGAAGGTGTTCGATGCCTGTTTCGACATCCGCCTCTCGGCCAGTGCCGAAGAATATCTCGACAGTACCGCGCAGTTTCACACGATTCGCGAAGAGTTCGGATTCGATTCCCATCTCCGACAGCTGGACTATTTCTGTTACTGGGTACGAGCGGAGGTCAGTCCAGAGAATTCACCGCTCCCAGAGAACTTCGACGACCGGACAGTCTGGCAGATCAATGCAGGGCGGTCCAATGTTGAGAAACCCGAACCGGAGCGGCTCTGGCCCGTATGGCAGGAACTGGGAATCTGCTCTATCGGCTGGGATACAGGCCCACTCGACGAATTCTCGGGAGCAGAACTCGAAACTGCCGCCGAGCAGTGGGATGGAAACGAAGTCGGTGACTACCTCCGGCGGTTCGGCAAGGAGATGCAGCCCGGACAGCTAGTCATCGCGAAAGACGGGAGCGACATTCTCGGTATCGGTGTGACCAAACAGGGTGGATATCACTACTGCCCGGAGGTCATCGACGAGCGGGTCGAGGGGCCGGATACCGGACATGTTCACGCTTGGCCGGTGGAATGGGGGGTGGTTCCCGAATCAGAGTTCGATCGAGACGTCAGTAATTGGGGACTCGAGACCGGACTTTCTGCACGAAAGACGCTCATCGGGACCGAGGCATTCGAGGGCATCCGCTGGCAGTTAGCTGAGCGTGACCCGGACCTGATTCCGGTATTAGGCGCCCTCGAGGAGACGGTAACCGACCCACCAGTAGCAACCCTACCAGACGACTGCCAGGCTACAGACCAGTCCCCAGGTGGTTGCTTTATTCTCCAAACAGGGGATGACAAGTGGGAAGACGACCTGACGTCGCAGTATCATTTCAAGCTGGGCAATCCCGGGACCCGACTCCTCTGGGAAGCCGAGACGGCTCGTGTGGTCTATCTCGAAGACGGCGATCTTTATGCGACGGCGCGAGTCACAGACATCGAGCGCGAGGAACGCGACGATGAGATCCACTGCTTTGCGTCTATCGAGGATTATGAGGAGATTCATCCAGTCGCTGTGAACGACATCCGGGGCGAACTCGAAACGTCGTTTTCCTTACAACACTCAATCATTGAGATCTCGGACGCCGATTTTCAGACCATCGTTACCCGAGGGACCAAGACCCATTATTTCTGGATCAATTCCGCGTCCGAGGACTGGTATCATGAAGGCGGTGAGGCGTTCTACACGAGGAATACGAACGCCGGAACGCAACGCCGGAACCAGTCGGTCTACGAACGGGCTCGACCTGGCGACGAGATTCTGATTTATCGGAATGCTCCCGCTCAGGCCATCGTCGGTCGAGGTCACGTCACTGAAGGACTGCACGAGGAGGTGCCCGACGATGGAGACGAGCCCGTCGAAGGCATCACTCTCGCCTGGGATGAGACATTAGACGGGGTCGACTGGAGTCGCCTGCAGACCGTGCCGGAGCTTGAGGATAGCCCGGTACTGGAGTCAGACAATAGTTACGTCATCACTGAACTCAGCGAACAGGAGTACAACACCATCCTGGAGCTGGCTCGAGGCCGTGAACGAAAATACTACTGGGCAACTGCCAATCAAGATCTCTGGGACCTCGACGGCGTGGAACCTGGAGAAGAGATATTCTATACAGCTTTCAACGAGGCCGGACGAAAGCGACGCCTCTTCGAATCATATGAAACCGCCCGGTCGGGGGACCGGGTGTTGTTCTATCACTCCTCGCCGGTACAGCAGATCGTCGGTGAGGGTGTCGTGGTCGAGGGGCTCCATGAAGAAGAACCGGAATTCCGCGACGAGCCAGTCGAGGGGCTCACGCTCCGATTCGAGAACTCACTGGCACCTATCTCCTGGGAAACCATAACCGACATCGAAGAGTTAGAAGACTCTCGGGTACTCCGGAACAACGCGCGAGGGGCCTTGTTCCCGCTGTCGGAAACGCAATTCAAGGCGATTCAGTCGACTGGCGATATCGACACGCAAATCGAAGGGCTTCGAGACCGCCTCTCGCCCCCAACGATGGCGATTGAGTTCCCGGAGGGGCTCTACTTCGAATCTAAGGCAGAACTCAAGCGCCAAATCGAAGCCTCATTGAATTCCGGGCAGCACATCATCTTCACCGGGCCGCCCGGGACGGGGAAGACCAAGCTGGCCAAACACATCTGCAAGCAGGTTGTCGACAAACACGGCGATATCGTCGATGGCCACCGCTTCACCACTGCCACCGCCGAATGGACGACCTTTGATACGATTGGTGGTTATGTCCCGAACCGATCGGCTGAAGGTGACGAACTCGTTTTCCAGCCACGTATCTTTCTGGACTGCTTCCGGAAGGACGGCGCCATCCGCAACGAGTGGCTTGTCATCGACGAGATTAACCGCTCAGATATCGACAAAGCCTTCGGTCAGCTGTTTTCGGTCCTCTCAGGTGATTCGGTCCAGCTCCCCTACGAGCGAGAGTCGCCTATCGAGATCGCCTCGCTTGATAGTAGTGACGCAGAAAATGACGCCCGTCTGGAATCGATCATCACTGATCCGGATACGTTCCCGGTGACTCCGTCGTGGCGGCTACTTGCAACGATGAACACCTACGACAAGACCTCGCTCTATGAACTCTCCTATGCGTTTATGCGTCGCTTCAACTTCATACACGTCAGCGTTCCCCCACTGGCCGAGGATGGGAAAGTTCGCGTCTCGCTTCTTGACCCAGAGTCCGACGAAAACTATGCAGCGGGATGGATTGCCGAGGACGAGACTCTCCGGGAACCACTGGAAGCGAGTTACAAACAGCTAGCCGTGGTCTGGTACAAGGTTAATAACCACCAGACAATCGGTCCGTCAATCGTCCGGGATATCCTCGGATATCTCGCAGCGGCCGGTCCGGCAACGCTTGAGGATCCGGGGCCAGCTCTGACGGACGCGGTCATCGCGCTGGTCTTCCCACAGCTCGAAGGGATGGCACCTCAGGAGCAACGAGGTCTTGTCGACGCGCTCACGGACGAAGACGTTCCGACCGAAGAAGGCCCAGTCGACTTAACCCTCGAGGGCGAGCGACTCGAACGGAAAGCAGAGGACTTCTTCGACCTGCCGCCACGGAGCGATGAGTAAGCTCAGTCGAGCGGCCTTGACAGATGCCGTCCAAGAGGAATTGGTCACCTATCTCCGGAACGGGACCATCAACGAGCGATCAGTCACCCGGGCGCTCGATATCTCGGGGTTAGGGATCGAGAACCTCAATCGGCTCAAACGCATCCACTTCTGCCTTAGCGACGATATCGTCGAGTTCGTTGAAGCCCTCCAGGGACGGCTCCGCCGAGTCAAGACCGCCAATCAGCGCGAGCGAGAGGTCACGCAGGGTGAGGTGCGCGGCGGCATCGACTGGCAGGCGACGACCAGGCTTCGGTATTCCGAGGCTGCGGGCGACCGGACTCAATTTGCCTGCAAGACACCGTATACCGAGTACGATATCCCGGAAAATCTCGTTCTGAAGAAACTACTCTGGGTTATTCACTCGACAGTCCAGGATGACCTGTCGAATATCGACTATGAGTGGCGGACGAATGCTTGGCCGACCGAGCGCATCACCAAATTCGATCGAATCTACGCCAGAAATGTCCATCTCAACCGCATCCGTGACGGGGACAATATCGAGATCACCCGGCGGATGCTCAATACGGCTCGGACAGCCCGCCAGTCACTATATACCGACGCCTACACCTACTACGATCGATACCGCCGGTTGTTGGCCGGGGCCTATGATGACGATGATATCTCCGAGTTGCTGTCGAACACTCTCGTCGTCCCGGAGCGCTTGCCGCGGCTGTTCGAACTGTTCTGCATTTTCCGACTTCTCAGAGGGTTCAGCGACGAGGGGTTCCGACTGCATCCGATTGAGTCTGGGTCAAACCCGCTCGCGACACTAGAGGGCGACCAGCACACGGTCGATGTGTACCACGACCGAAGTGGGGAACTCTCCTTCCACGTTCCACTCTCTGAACTGGATGGAGTCGAGGAGGACTACGTCGAACGTATCCGGCACATCCAGCGCCGTCATGAAGAACTGGTAGATGCTTTTCTTGGGGACGATACGCGGCATTCGCTGTTCAGTGGACGCCCCGATATCGTTTTCGAGGTGTATGATTCCCCTCGCCGAGAGATACCGGTATCGGTCATCTTAGCCGAAATAAAATATAGTGACAGTCCACAGACGTTCAAGAGCGGTCTTGAGGAACTGCTGGAGTACATCGAGTTCGCCCAGCAGGATGGTTATCTTACCGACCAGGACGTCGACATTCGGGGGCTACTCATCACCGACGGGGTAGAGTCGAACATAGTTTCCCCGCTCGACGGGCACATCACGCATCTCTCGGCTACTGATCTAACAGCTGAGAGATTCCCAACGCACTGGATACCAGAGGGGCTTCGATAGGTCAATCGAGATCCGCAGACCGTCCGTATTCGTGTTTGTGTTCGGCGCTATGACTGCTGGGTGCCTCGCGAGAGTTGTATTCTGCAAGCCATAACCACGCGATTGGAAATATTCTCGATGATTCTATGAGCAAGAGAATGCAGTTCAGGAGTGGGCCGTTCTGTTGTAGAGTAAGAGTGCGCCGTATTCGATTCCTCACTCCGGTGAGACAGTTCATCCTCATATAGATTTTATTTCACCCTCAATGGGTGAGGGGTTCGCCGTACTGGCGAGTTCCTGAATACGGTGAGAAAAATGGCAACGAGAGACATCTACGAAACTGGTTTCGACGAAGACGTCCAAACGGAGTCAAGCACAAACCGATGTCCCGAGTGTGACGGACACGTCACGACCAACGTGAAGGAAACGGTCTGCGAGGACTGTGGACTCGTTATCGAGGAACAACGTATCGATCACGGGCCGGAGTGGCGGGCGTACGATGCAGACGAGCGCGAGCGAACAGGTGCACCATTAACGGCGGCCCGCCACGATCGAGGCCTCTCGACGGAGATCGGCCGCGGAACTGATGCACACGGAAACGAACTCTCCGGCCAGAAACGCCGGCGGCTGTCCCGGATGCGACGTGAGCAGACCCGTGGTCGCTGGCGGTCCAAAGCGGAACGGAATCTCGCACACGGGTTGGGCGAGGTGCGTCGGCTGGCGAGTACGCTCGAACTCTCCGAGTCGATTCGTGACCAGGCGTGCCAGCTCTTCCGGAGCGCTCAGAGCGAGGATCTGCTTCGTGGCAGATCCATCGAAGCCATCGGCGCAGCGAGTATCTACAGGCGGAGCAGGCCGAGTGCCTCGGGGCTTGACCCCGAGTGAAGGCCGTAAGATCGGGTGAGTGTTCCACTTTCACCGTGGATGGCTGATATTAAAAGACAACGTACTGCTACACCAAGATGGAGAAATGACACAGGAGCAGACTCTCGTGAAAACGCTGGATTTCCAGCTCAACATCCAGAGTGACAACGAGAGTCTGCTGTACGACGCCACGCTCGAATCGCGGCGGGCTTACAACGAAACTATCCGTCTCGCCAAGCAGGGCGTGGCCTGGGATAAAATCCCTGACCGTGTGGCCGACGACGCCGACCTCGTGAAAAATACCACACAACGTGTCGTAGCGAAAGCACTCGGCGCGATGGAGAACTACCACGAGTACGACGACTTCGGCCTTCCGAGTCACACCAAGGACGGCGCGTACCCGCTTCGAGCCAACTACGAAGAAGGCTACAACCTTACGCTCCGAGACGACGGAACCGTGGAGTTCCGTATCAGTACCAAACCGTACAAGCACGTCAAAGGCGTGCTGGAGGGCGACGACACCCATCTCGATATTCTCCGAGCCGCGCTCTCTGATAACGGGTGGACGATTGGGACGGCGGAAGCCCTGTTCTATGACGGAACACCCGAGTTACACATCAACGTCACGAATACCGAGCGTACCGTCCGAGACAAACAGGACTCTCGGACGGTCATCGGCGTAGACGTGAACGAAGACAACGTTGCACTATCGGCACTATCAGCAGAGGGCGTCGAGGACACGCTGGTTATCGACTTTCCCGAAATCAAGTTCGAGCGCCACCGCTACTTCACAATGCGGAAGCGGGTGCAGAATGCCGAGAAACCGAGTATGTACGATACGCTCGAAGGTCAGGAAGAACGGTTCGTCCGTGACCGACTCCACAAGGTGAGCCGTCACATCGTGGAGTGGAGCCACCAGTTCGAGAAACCGTGCATCGTCTTTGAAGACCTCAAAGAGATGCGCGAGAGTATCGACTACGGCACGCAGATGAACCGACGCCTGCACCACCTGCCATTCCGTGCCCTCCAATCCTACACGTCCTACAAGGCAGCCTTCGAGGGCGTACCAACGGTATGGATTGGCCCCGAATACACGAGCCAGCAGTGCCCGATGTGTGGACATACGGAACGAGCGAACCGCCACAGAAAGCGGTTCAAGTGCCGATCGTGCCAGCATCAAGACCACGCCGACCGTGGTGCGAGCGTCAACATTGCCGTGAAAGGTATCGCGAAGCATCAAGACTGGAATGTGCCTGCTCTCAACAGCCTTCCCCAAGTCAGGAAGGTGCGACGGCAGGCATCGGGGGCTGTGGACGCCCCGACCGTGGCCTCAGATACCGTGAGAGGGCACCATCCCGATGGTATCCGAGGCGTGTCCGACTAATCCACGGGAAGCCTCAAGGGTTGATCCCGAGGCGGTTCACGGGACCTGTCGATGTACCGGCCGGTCGCAGCTCCTCGACGACATCGTGGCGGTCGCGACGGTCGGGGAATCGCGAGTTACGAACGCCTACAAGATACCGTTAGCAGAGCAGGTGGCCTGACAACGCACCTGCACAACGACTACCATTAGATAATTTTCTCAGGAAATTATTTGTCTCTCGACTGCGTAGCACCCAGTATGACCGAGACGTGGGACGACGTCAACGAGCGGGTCAAAGCGGACTGGAAAGAGGAGACGACGCCGTTCGAGCGAGTGTACGAAATCGTCGAACAGACCCACGACGGGCAGTCGGCCGCCGAGATCGCCGATCGCGCCCTCGTGAGCGAGCCGACGGCGCGCCGCCACTGCAAAACGCTCGTGAACACCGGGTTCGCCGAGACGGAACAGGACGGGCAAGCAACGCTGTACAAGCGCAACAGCGACCGGGTGTTGATGTCCCGGATCCGTGAGCTGCGTGAGGAAGTCGATCGGCCGGAGTTGCTCGACAGCATCAAGGAAATGAAGGCCGAAATCCGCCGCTACGAGGACCGCTACGACGTGGTATCGCCGGAAGAACTCGCCCAGCAACTCGACGCCGGCGAGACGGAGGGCTGGGACGACCTCACGGCGTGGCGCACGACGCGGCAGAATCTTGCCGTCGCGCAAGCCGCACTCGCCTACGACGAGGCCAGCCACCAACTCGCCGTATGAGCGACGACGACCGGGCCGGCGAGTTCGGACCGATCTATCTGCCGGCCCTCCAGCGGATTCGTGATCTCTGGCTCGACCTCGAGCCGCTCGTCGATGCAGCGGGGTACGATGACGTCGTCGCCCCCACGGAACTGCAGATCAGTCTCAGCGATGGGCTCGGCGACGCCGAGAGCGCTCGGCTCGATATCCAGTGGAGCGAACTGGGGATGTATTCATTCCACTACGTCGATAGCGACGACGTCAACTGGCGCTTCGATCGCCACCCGAACACACACTCGCCCGAGAGTCATTTCCATCCCCCGCCTGCGGCCGCGACGACGGACGCCGAGCCGTCCTGTATCGATGTGACCGAGGTCTCGCTCGTGACGCGTGCCGTCCATGCGATGTGGCGGGCAGCGTACGAGAATGATGCACTAGATCGGCTGAATAGTGCGTCAAACCCACCGTAAGGATGGACGTAACCGAGGACGCAGTTCGGGACATCTGCACGGACACAGTCTTCGAACGCGGCGAACGATACCTTGCTGATGGCCATGTCCGAGAGATCCACCGCGTCGACACCACCGTCACCGCCGTCGTGAGCGGCAGCCGGCAGTACGATATCCGTGTTGACCTCGCCGCCGACGGGTTTGCCCCGTGGTGTGATTGTCCGTTCGATGGGCCGGGAGCGTGCAAGCACGTCGTCGCCGTGTTGCTTCGGTGTGTCGACGACCCACCGCCTGACGACGGCGATCAACTCGACGCCGCACTTAACGGCGCCGACGCCGACGACCTCCGCGCGTTCCTGCGTGACGCACTCGCGGCCGATGCGGATCTCCGCGCCCGGTTTTTCGCCCACGTCGGCGAGCCGACGAGACAGTCGATCGACGAGCTTCGTGTCTCGATCGACCGGCGGTTCGAAGCGACGAACCCCGAGTACCACGTCGTCTTCGAACCCATCGACTTCGCGCAGTGGTTCGATCTCGCGACCGAGTACCGCGAGCAGGGGCAATACGCATCGGCGGCGACCGTCTATCGGGCCCTCGTCGAATCGCTCGACGACAATATGGAGCGCGTCGACGGCGCGTACGACCACTTCTCGCGTGCGTTCAGTCGGGCACTCGACGGGTATGTCGACTGCGTCGCGACCGCGGAACGCGACGCTGATGCGGTCACTGACGCCGGCGAATTCCTCAACGAGCGGGCGACATCGGGAACGCCGTTCCTCGCGGAACACTTCGAGAAGGCAGCAGTCGAGCTTCGAGAGAAGCTGGGCGAGCAGTCCGACGAATAGCTGTGTCGCTCTCGATGACGCCCGTAAGTTCGACGATCACGAGAGTTAGTTTGTGTCGCGGTCAGCCACGTTGATTCGCTGTTCGCGAGCAGCTTCGACATCCGAGTAGAGCACCAACGCGTGCTTGATGAGGCGACGGTCCTCCAGAGTCTCTTCCCAGCGTGTAATCACGTCACGGCGTTCATGAAGTTCGTCACTTGCGAGATCGCCGTCGGCGAGCGACTGTTCGAGCTCTTCCCACGTCTCAACGTCGTAGGTTGCCTGCCACTCCTCGATCTCCTCGGTGATCGCGGCCAATTCACTCCGCAACTCCTCGCGGGTGTTTTCCTCAATGAGCGTGCGGATCTCCTCGAAGAGCAGTCGCGTGTAGTCCGGCTGGTAGCGCGTCGTCTCGCCGGCCTCGACGCGACGCAGCTGGCCCTGGTCGACGAGATCCTGAAGTTCCTCGTTGGTCGTGCTCCAGGCGGCGTCGGCCTGCTCGCTGATCCAATTAACTGAGCGGGGTTCGCGAAGTGACTCGGCGACCGCCCGAATGCGGTCGCGGGCGCTCATCGACTCAGTCCACGATTGGACCCCATCTCGCGGGGATTCGGTCATGGTTGGCACCGCTTGGGGCAGTGTTCGCGCCCTACTCTCATATATGTTTGTACTGTCTCGCATAATCAAGAGTATTTTGCGAGTGAAGCCGTCCGGACGTTGAAATGCGATACCGACAGAAGGTATGAGCCAACCGATGTACAACCGTGATTCTGACTTTGAGGAACTACGGCCGACCGGCGAGACATCCCCCATCCCGGACACGATGCTGGACGACAGGTATGAGAGTGACCTCCTGGCGGCAACACGTCGCGACAAGCACTGGTGGCGACGCTGATACGCCGACGACAGTCTCGTAAGGAGTCTTTCTGCGCCGGCGAGTGGTGAGGCGCTTCAAATGGACCCACGGAACACGCCCGGATATCGACTGCATCGGTCACTCACCAATCTCAGGCGCATCGAGACGGCCGGACTCGACGACGCAGATCAGGAGCGGATCGAGGCAGCGAAGACACTCCTCCAGAACGTGAGTCTGCTCACCCAACCGCAACACAGTGGAGACGGCGATGCGCAGATCGAGTCTTGAATGGCATCGCAGCCCAGAATCCGGATGTCTCACTCCGGAGGCTGTTTATTGCCCCCCAGAAGGGATGCGGGGAGAGATCCCCGAGGACACAGATGAACCACCTCACTGAACAATTCCATATTCCCCAAGGAGTAACAACAAAGGTGAATCACAGATGGACGACGCGCTACGACGCACGGTACGAATCAAACTCGACGTACCCAGAGAACGTCGTGACGATCTCCATCAGACCAAGACCCAATTCCTCCACTGTGCTAACCGAACGAGCGAGTGGGCCTGGCGGTACGACGATGACTGTATCACCAGCAAGAGCAGGGCCGAACAGGCCCTGTATGACGAGTTGCGGGAGGAAACCGAACTCACCGCTAATCTCGTTCAGAAAGGTATTCGTCGTGCTATCGCAGCCGTCAGGGCCGGCGTCGAGAAATTGACGCAAGGTGAGAAGACCAGCCAACCCATATTCGACTCGTGGAGCATCGTGTACGACAAACGCTCCGCGACGTTCAACAACGACCACGCTACCCTCTCGACGCCGAATGGCAGAGTCACCGCCGAATACGTGCTTCCACCCGAAAATGAGCGAGAGAACACGCCGTTCGGACGGTACTACGAGAGTGACAGCTGGAATGCATCGAGTGCCACGCTCCAGTACGACGAGGATGAGGACACGTTCTACCTACACGTCACGCTGAAAAGGACCGACTACAGGAGTGACGGAACGGAACGCCAGGAAAGCCAGTCACGTGATGATAGCCCCGAGAACGGAGTGGTTCTCGGCGTGGACTTGAACGTGACTGGCGCGTTCACCGTCACCTCCACAGGCGCGTTCATCGGTAGTGCAGACCTCCTCACCCACAAGCGCAATCAGTACGAGCAACGCCGCGCCAAACTGCAACAGACGGGTACACGGTCAGCGCATCTCACGATTCAGTCCATTGGTAGTCAGTTCAGCGAGTGGACAGTAGACTGGCTCCACAACCGCGCCAACGACCTCATCGAAGAAGCCCGTGATGCGGATGTGGATGGGATTATTTTCGAGGATCTTACCCACATCCGCGAGAATATTGCGAACGGCAGCAAGTTCCAGCAGTGGGCCTACGCGAAGTTCGTGGAACTCGTTGAGTACAAGATCGAATCCACTGAGTTGTTCGTGGACTTCGTGAATCCAGCGTACACGAGCCAGCGTTGCTCATATTGTGGGTGTACCCACGAGGATAATCGCGACGACAAGCAGTTCCAGTGCCAGTTATGTGGGTATGAGGTGAACGCGGATTACAACGCGGCGAAGAACATTGCAAACCGATACTGCGAGTATATCCATCGCGGGCAGAAGTCTCGCGGTGGATGGGCCACCAGTCAACTGGCCCTGAAGTCAGGGACGCTGAACGTGAACGGCGAGTACACGCCTTCCGCCTTGCGCGGATAGAGCGGGAGTCCACTGACAAGTCTCAGGGCTTGACCCAGAGACAGTTGACGAAGTGTCGCTTCCCAGTGCTGGCGAAGCGGTACGTCGTTCGCGACGGCGAAGTCCTCCACGCGGACCTCGGTTCCCCCGAGTCGATCGACGAGTAGCGTTGTTCATCCCCCGGGAAGGGTGCGGGGCGATCCAGTCGTGGGTCGCCCTGCGAGGTGAGTGTTCAAATGGGACACCGCGCACTCGTTGCGTACGAACGCACAGACGGACAGTACACGCTCCACTACAGCCATTGGGGTGCAGCGAACCTGAAGCTCAAGCACCGAATCTCGGCTGAGTCGCCGTTCGGTGGCGACGACACCGACTCCAAGTGGGCGAAACAGCTGCTGGCGGAACTGGCCGATGGCCTCGAGGCAGATGGCGTCGATGGCTACCTCGCCGACGAAGACCGACCGTCGGCGGTCGTCGAGCCGAAGCCCCGCGCCACCGGGCTCACCCTCGACGAGATCGTCGCGGACCATCTCGACTACCTCCACCACGAGGCGTTCTTCGTGGTGTCGACGACGTTCGAGGTGACCGCCTATCGGACGCTGTGGTTCGGGCTCCAGTACGACTCGGAGACGGTCGAACAGGGAGAAACAGTCGGGAATGGCGCGCTCGCAACGGTGCGCTGGTACGACGGCGAGCCGGTCGGCGACGGCCACCTGCAGGGCCAGTTCGCGGCCCTCAAAGACGTCGTCGGCGATATGCTCGACAAGGGCGTCTTCACGCCGTCGACGGCGAGACAGTACCTGAAACGGAAGCTGGCCGAGCGAGTCGGAGACCGACAGGAGCTGCTGATTCCGACCGGGGAATCACCCTTCGAGAAGGCGAGTCTGAACCACTCCTAGTCCGATCTGTTTCGTGGCAGCTGCTGTTTTTCAGGGACCGGAATGAGTGAGCCCCGCCGTAGGCTCGTGATTCGATGACCTCAGAGGACGACTCGTTTCACGACTGCGAGTTGGATTCCGAAGCGATCCTCGGAACACACACCTTCGAAGACGTCCTGTTCACCGACGAGACGGAAACACCGGTGAACGTGCTCACCGGCGAGACACCGGCACATTCGCAAGCAACCGTCGAGGAAGCGAAAGAGTTCGCTGCGAGTATCGACACGGAGACGCCCCAAATCGCGCTCCCCGCATCCGTCGAGTCGCAGGTCGAAACACAGAGCAAGCCCTACACGGCGGCCGCGTTCTTCCACTTCAAGGCGACAGGCTCGCTCGAACGCCACCGTGCTTATCACGCCGCCTACGAGTCGGACGCGTTCGCGGTCGACTTCGAGGCCGACTACGAATCGGGCGACCTGACCATCACTGTCGAACGAGCGGACGAATCCTGAGAATCCGCCGTCACGAGGAGAGTTTTTCGAGCGCCGGCGATGGGTGCCGGCGCAGCTGGAGCGAGCAACGATTCCCGGTGCGTCGGCGTTTCGAGGTGTTCGAGATGCATATGGTGATTTACGCACTGGTAGAGGCATCGACGCACGACGACGCGCTGGCCACCGGAAAGACGGTGTTCGACCGACTGGTCGGCGCGGACCCACACGCCGGCGCCGTCTTCGACTACTACGTCACGTTCGACGAGGAGGACACGTCCGTTGCGGGGAAGGCACGATGGGGGGAGTTGCCGACGGCAGCCCCCGTCGACTCCGATGACGGCGAAGACCTGCTCGAGCGTGGCTGGGAGGCGACGAAGGAGGAATTCGAGCGTAATCTCGACCGGGTGAAAGAGGCCATCGAGGAGCTCTCCGACGAGGAGATCATGCGCGACGAGGACCTCGCCCGGCACGCCTTCCACAAGGTCGGTGCGTATGACGGCCCGACGATCTTCCTGTACACCGAACACGGAACCGGCATTCGCCACCGTGGACAGCTGGACCGACTCCTCGAGGAGAGTGAAGAGCTCTGGATCGTACCCGCTGACGTCCACTTCTGAATAATGCCTCCCATCACCAACTGGCGACGCGAGAGTCGCTCGCCGACGCTTGCGTATCGGAACACCGAGACCGGTGCGCGAGCCGTCCTGCATCGAGCGCCGGACTCCTACCGGTACAAGTGGCGCGGGGTGATTCTCGTCGACGGCTATCCGGTGTGGTCGCGGGGATACGAGACGAAGGACGCGACGTCGTTCCGTGACGAGCTCCGGGAGCGGCCCGCACCGGACCTCAACTGCCCGGAGTGTCCGAACGACGACGTTCGCGTCGGCGAGAAGGCAGCAGACGGGGCGAAAGTCCAGCGGTGGTACGACTGCCCCGACTGTGGATACGAAGCCCCCTCACGCATCATCTACGGCGCTGAACGATGAGTGAGCGGTGGGCGCTGTTTGTCGGCCGGGCACGAGGTGGTGGCCCGGGACGACCGGGTGAGTCAACCAATGACCCTCGAAGTACTCGACCGACACAGCGAGGCACTGTTCGAGTTCCTCTGGTGCCCGGTCTGCGGGCAGGAAGTGTTCACCCACATTCCCTTCGAGGGAGTGTTCTGCAAGAACTGTAACACGCAGGTCATCCTCCGAGAGTCCCGAGAAGACCGTGGCTACGAGGAGGCTGTGCTCGCGTGCTTCGACACCGACTCGACGTGGAACCTTCACGTCGACGAGAAGCTCCGTCGCGACCTGCCTGACGGCTCGGCACGGGCAAAAATCCTCGGTGCACCGGGTGCCTATGAGATCGACTGGTGGAGTCCAGCGCCTGGGGAGGATTGGGAGCCGGTCGAGCGTGGTGAATTCGACGACGTGGAGGAACCAGACGAGGTGTCACATCTCGCGTAGCGGATTGCAATCGCGCTACGACTGTGTGGTGTTGTTTCAGCGCCGGCGATGGGTGCCGGCGCACACGCGCCGGCGAGTACCGATGTCGACACGGAGCCAACTCCGATTCGTCCAACGAGTCGAACAGACCGGTGAGACAGCTGGCAGCGCCGACCGCGTCGCGCAGGTGTACCGGCATTCGGACGGGTACCCCGGGAGCGTCCTCCGGGATCTCGCACAACTGAAAGAGCTTCTCGATGCGACCCGCGCAGAGCGGGGACCGGGCTACACGGCGGCGACATTCGTGTTCCTCGACAAGCTCTCGACGGTCGACCTCTACCTGGATGGCGACCCAGAGCGAACGATCGACGCGGCTCAGCCAGCGGATCTCCTTGAGCCGTCCAATATGGAGCACCTGGACCAGCCGCTGTTCCTGCTGGGCCACGGCGTCGAGAATCCGGCCGACGGCATCCACGGCGACGAGGAGTACCTCTACGTCGTGGAACTCCCGACGGAGAACCCGTTCGACGAACCGACCGAGTGGACAGTCAAAGTGAGCGGTCACTCCGCGTTCCCCCGCTGGGACGGCCCGACCGACGAGGCCTTCGAGCAGGCGAGCTGGCAGTTCCACGGGTCGCTCGAGGACGCGCTCGCAGAACTGGTCCGGGACGAAGCAGTCGTCAAGTAAAATCCCAAATCATATTTAGATAGTTAGGGTTTAGAAAGACACAGATGATTTCGAAGGCCGGACTCGCCGTGCTTGACGCGCTGAGTACCGGCCGTAAAGCAACACCGGCGGAACTCGCGGCCGAAACCGGATATTCACAGGAACATCTGTACGACGTACTCGACGAATTGCTCGCAGCGGGATTGCTCACAGAAACCCGTGGGTCCAGCAATCAGCGTCGTGTCCGCATCGCGGAACATCCAGTTACCGAAGCGTATCGAACGCTGCAGTCGGAGTTCAGCCACGTAGACTGGACGGAACTGCTCTCCCCAGCCACACTCCGCGTGTGTTGGTATCTCGATAGACCACGTTACATCGCTGATATCGCAGACCGGCTCGGAATCACTCGCCAAGGTGTCCACAGCGCGTTATCGCCGCTCAAGCACCGAGCACTACTCTCCAGATCCGATTCGAAGTACGCCCTTCATGACGAAGTCTCGCCGCTGTTGGCGTTCGCCCGGGCTACCGTAGAGCACGAACATCGAGCACGAGTCCGGGAAATCGCTCCCAGTGCCACGATCGCGTGGTGCGATCCGAAGCGAGCACTCGTTCGCCTGCAGACCGACGAGGATACGGACGCACTCCAAGCAGCTCCGGACTGGGAGATGACCGGACTGGGTCGGTTTGCAGCGTATGGTCTACAGTTTTTCCTCGCCGGCGAGCCTCCGTTCTGGTATGCTCCAGGTGAGGAGCTAACGGCTGCTGAAGTCGTATGCCATACGCTCCTTCTGGATAGCGGATCTCGGCGGGTTAGCTATTCGATGCTGCTGATCGAGGCGGAGGATATGGATCAGGAGACACTCGTCGAGACCGCACAGTGGTACGACCTGGAACCCACTGTGAAAGCGTTGTATCGGCCACTTCAGGGCGACTTCGACAGAACAGATGATCTGCCAGTCATCCTCCCAAAGAAGGACGAATATATGGCACTCAAAGAGCAGTACGGAGTCTCCTAACAGTAACCCCGCAGCTAGCGGAAAATTGCGACTGGTTAGATGATGCCGCCGATCACGAGTAGTCCGACAACGAGCAGCAGCGTCGCAACCACGCTCCCGCCAGCCAGCAGCTTGTTCTCCATCGCCTTCTCGTGGATCGGCATCTCGGCGTACTCCTTGCGGAACGCGCTGAGGTTCTCCTCGTCGTAGAAGTACTTCCTCTTCAGCGCGAACCGTTCGGTCACCGCACAGCCGGTACAGACCGGGTCCCCTTCGAGCCGTTCGGTCTTGATGTGGGTGTCGCAGGCGATCGCCCCGCAGTTTGGACAGTAGGTGTACGTCTCGTCGACGCCGCTCGTCTCGCAGTGGACGCACCGATGGATGCCGTCCTCTTCGGTCACTCTGGACGGCCCTGCCGCGTAGTACTCGTAGGGATAGGTGTACTCTCCGAGGTCGGTCGTCTGCCGAACCTCAGGTAGATACACCGGCTCAATCGATTGCACTGAGATGTCCGAGAGGTTCGGCTCACACGTCTTGTTGTACGTGACGTTATTGTCGCCGGTGTAGGTTACCGTCGTCGTGTGGTAATTCTGGAGGCGGTCAACAGCCCACTCCTTGTACTCCGTTTGGGTCTGGCCGAACCGTCGTTCGTCGACGTCGTCGAATACCTCGGTAAACTGCCCGCTATCGAGGGGAACCGTCGCGTGGAAGTTCTCGGTGACCAGCGTCGCGACATCGTCGTCGGCCACCTTCGGATGGCCGCGCTCAGCGTGGACAACGAACTGTGTGCGGTCGTTGATCCGGTGGATGACACCGACGGAGGTCTCGAAGACAGCGTTCGTGTCGGCGGTGATCGCAACCACCGGTCGGAACGTCACTTGCGAGTGCGGCACCGGCAGATCCGCGGCCTCGATGTTCTCGATGTCGCGGAACGCCTCCTGGACAGGTGCGTCGACATCTGCCGCCGGGTCGTACGGCCGGAGCGTCTCGTCACAGAGGATCTCGATGCGGCCGTTGTAGAGATCGAGACCGATCTCGTCGGCGATCTCCCGGAGGTCCTCGCCGTCGATCAGCTCGATGGGATAGGGATCGTCGTTCCGCTGGAGCCGATCTGCGTACTCCTCGGCAGGGTTCGTAAATCGACCAGTGGTGGCGACCATCCCGCGCTTTGGACCGTCGAAGTCGAACGTCGCGATGGCCGAGTGTAGCTTCTGGACGACCGGTCGGCCGACCGTTTCAGTGTGCTTGCACTCGACGATGATCGCCCGTCGCGTGCCGTCGACGACCTCCTCCATGATGACGTCGCGCCCCTCGTCGGCCGTCCGCTCGGCCTGGCGGACGTTTTCGTAGCCGAGGTTCCGGAAGACGTCCTCCATCAAGTTCTCGAACTCGAATCCCGAGAGGTCGTCCAGTACAGCCATCCGAATGTAATTGGACAGTATCTTGCTATAACTAAATACGTTGCCGACGGTGGCGACGAAGTCCCGACGACGTGAGCGCTGGTGTTGTTGTTCGTCCCGCAAGGGGTGCGGGACGACACATCCGTCCCGGGTAACCGATGAGTTCTGAGAGCAACAGCGAGATCGCTCCCGACAGCTGGTGGTTGTATCGACGAACGGACGACGACCATTTCGTGTTCGCCTACGAGTTCTCGAAATCCGTCCTTTGCCACGTCCAGCAATCCTCGGACTGGCTGGTCCGGGTCGATCGAGCCGATGGGACGATCCTCTTCAGCCAGCACGACCTCCGGTCGCGAGCAGCGGCGTTCGACCTCGCCGAGAGCGTCATGGAGCTCTGTACGATGCTCCATCAGGAGGTCGTCACGGAGCGAAGTCAAGCGCGAAAGCCGATGTACGTCGGGTCCCGACCAACCGGAGCCGCGAGTGCGAGCACTCGGCGAAGCGGACGCAGTCCCGATACTGCCCGTCGACCGTCGGATTCCCGGCCCAGCCAGCCACCGGAACGACCACGAGGCTTGGGCCACCGGGAGGGTGAGTTTCGATGACCGGCAGCCGAGCATACCGCGGCGAACGCTGTGTGACATCCTCGCCCGCGGGAAACGGCGGGGCTTCCAACACGGTTGGATTCCGGCCCTGCCGCCGACGTGGCAAGCCCGGAGAGGTTTCAGTCCGTAAACGCCGTGAGTCTCATCTGCGAGGGTTTCTCGCTCGTCTCACGGTGGACTGTGGCGCTGTCACGGGCGCTCCCATCCCGAGGCGAGTCATTGCCTGTCGGTTCCCAAGACAGGCTCTCTCCCCACGGGTCAACGCGGCCAGCGATATTCGCCGCCGCGTTCAGATCGGCGTGGAACACTGTGATGTGGCAATCGGTGTTCTGACACCGGAAGTCGTCGCCGTCCCGGGTTCCGATGTGGCCGCAGGTATGGCACGTTTGGGATGTGTGAGCGGCGTTGACGTACTCAACCGGGGTACCGGCGTCTCGGGCTTTATACTCGATACGGCCCTGTAATCGAGCGAACGCCCATGCGTGGAGTCGCCTGTTCGTCCACTTTGCATAGTCTAGCGATTCGCGGATGTAGGTCAGATCCTCCATGACGATTACAGGGTTCTCGAACCCGCGGGCATACTCGACAGCCTGCCGAGACACCTTCTCGACAATATCAGTGAGCGCGTTCTGGTAGTAGTCGAAGCGCTCGTCGATCCGCCACTCAGCAGCCTCACGCTCTTGGAGTCGCTTGAGCGTCGTGTGCATCTCTTTCCGCAGACGCCGCGCTCGATTGCCACTGACAATAATCGGTTCCCGTGGTACGTCGCGTTTCAGGGCACAGCCCGTAATCAACGCGCTCTCACCAACGTCGAAGCCGATGTACGTCGGGTCTGCATAGTCCGAGTTGGTCCGTTCGACCTCGTACTCGACGGTAACGTGCAACTCCCACGACGTTCGGTGTCGCTGGAGCTGGATTTCACCGGGTTCTGCCCCATCGTCGGTCAACAGATCGTTCCACAGCGACTCCTGCTCGGGGTTGATACGCAGTGGAATCCAGAAGTTCGTCCCGCGACCGGGTTGGGGAACCTGCCACACGTAGCCGTACTCGCGCTCGTCGGAGTAGTCGAATTTCGCAGCACGGTTGACAAGCCGAAGCGGATGCTCGTCGTCCAACTCCGAAGCGTTGTACGTGTCCCGAAGTTTGGGGACGTAGGACTTGAGCGCGTCTTTGGCTTGATATGGCAGGTCGTAGGATGTCACAATGTCGTTGACCGCAGACATTGTCTCAGCCCCGGCGTCGAAGGCGTCGTGCAGTGCCTCACGTATGTGTCCAGCAGACGCGACAGGCGTTGCTCTTTGCCTGCTGTGGGTGGCACGAGCGTAGCCTGAAGTGTTTTCGTCACCGACTCGGACACACGAACGAATACACACTATACACACTTATGCGCATCGAATACACAGAACGTGGTGATGATACGGAAGAACATCACCATCACGGAAGAACAAGCCGAGTGGATAGACGAGAATCACATCAATCTATCGAGCCTCGTCAGAGAGTGTATCGATACAAAACGAGGAGAATCTGGCAATGCCGACTAACGGCAGTTGCGTCAGAGAGTGACGCGATTCCCGCCTGTCCTGAAGGCGGGGATTCCCTCGCTGTCTGAAGATGGGTGGACAGCTGGTGTACACGCCCGATGGCGACGTGCTGGACAAGCACCTCTACGTTCTGCGCCGCGCCCCTAGTGGATTCGACTGGGGATCGGAGGCCGACGAGGAACGTCGCTTGGACGGTCTGTACCTCACGGTTACAGCGGCTGAGATAGTGACTCGACGCCTGACGGCGGTCGAAGTAGGTGGCGTCGATGGCAGCGTGGCGCGACTGATTGAGCAGCTCCGACGAGAGTCGGAGCAGCTCACGCCAGATACGCATCGGAGCTCGGTCAAACGACTTACAGAGCGCCGACGGGCCGGGGAACTCGCCGCGCTCTAAGACGAGCGCGGCTCGTACCCGCTCCATCTCTTCGGCCCAGTCAAGGACTTCTTCGAGTGTCGCTTCCATATGGAGCCGGAGAAAATGCAAGACGGCGTGCTTCCAGCCGGCAACGCCGTTGCCGGCAGGATCGCTGATCTGCATCAGCGCAGCATCAGTAAGTTTTCGTGCTATCGAGACGACTTGTTTGACGAAGCGGAAGAGAGTCTTCTGCACAAAGGCACTTCTTCCGCTTCATCTCAATCGTTCTGACGACTTACCCCGACGCAGTCCGTGGATTCAATAGAGCCCCCCAAGAGAGAACTAGTGACAAAAATATGATAAAATGGGCGAGTACTGCCGTGCCATCGGCGTAGCTGATGATCCGTCACCCACGTCGACGTCGACGCACCTATCGTAGCGTTTGCGACTGATTACGCATCCGAACGCACGCAGTCGTGCGATCGAGTTCCACTGACGAACTGCGCCGACTCACGGGCCGTCGGTTGTCGTCTTCGAACGCACATCGAAGGAGTGGAGGGTCGAGCGACCGGCGAGGTGTGGCTCGAACGCCCGTTCGAACGCCGCAAGATGATCGCTCTCTTCGTGGGCATCCGCGGCCGCCTGGTCCCGGTACTGCTCGAAGATCCGTATCGTATTCGGATCTTCGAGATCAGCGGTAACGCGATACTTGATGACTCCTTCTTCGGCGCGTGAGTCCGCGGCGAGCGCTTCGAGGAGTTCGATCGCCTCCTCGCGGGTCTCCGGCTCGACGGGGACCTCCGAGTGTTTGACTATCATCGTATCGCCTCAGGCCGGCGTGGTCGAGACCGGGAGGCGGTCGAACCCCAGTTTCGACGGTTTCGGTTTCGGTCGCATCGCGTCCGTCTCGACAGAGACGTGCTCGAACGCGTCCAGGAACGTCTCCAGTACGAGCGGCGCTTCGAGGCGGGCGAGCGGGGCACCGATGCAGGTGTGTGGGCCGCTGCCGAAGGCGAGGTGATCGGGGTCGCGCCGCGGCCGGAAGGTGTCGCTGGCCTCGAACTGCTGTGGATCACGGTTCGCCGCACCAAGCCAGAGAATCACCGTCTCTCCCGGCGGGATGGTCGTCTCGCCCATCGCAACGCGTTCTGTCGTCTCACGGGCCCGGGACTGCAGCGGCGTCCGATATCTGAGGACCTCTTCGAGGACCACGTCGAGGTCGTAGTCGTCGATACGTTCGAGCATATCCTCCGTTTCGAACAGGTACAGCGCGTTCGCGAGGAACTCCGACATCGTCCCCTGACCCGCGAGAATGAAGTCAAAGCAGTTGGCGCCGATTTCCGCTCCCGTCAGCTCCGTTTCGGTGACGAGCCGGGAGATGAGGTCGGACTGCGGATCCGCGCGGCGGGTCTCGACCAACTCCTCGAAGTACGTGACCGCCTCGGCCATCCGGTCGCCGTCCGTACTGCCGACGGCGCTGTACTCGGTGTTCATCACTTCTCGGAAGGTCTCCAACCAAGTGAGCATTCGGTCGTGATCGCCCTTCGGAATCCCCACGAGCTCCATAACGACCCGAAGCGGGACGGGGACGGCGAACTCCGAGACGAAGTCGAAGTCGCTCCCGTCGGCCAGCACTTCGTCAACCTGACGGCGGGCTATCTCCTCGATCGACTCTGTGAGCCCTCGGAGTAGGTCCGGCCGAAAGTACGAGAACAGCTGGCTCTTGGACTCTTTGTGTTTGGTCCCGTCGGACCACACCATCGCGTTGTCGATGTAGTCGAACGCCCCGGTGTCGGTGTGTCCTCGCGTCAGTTCCTTGCGCACCAGTCGGTCGCTGTCTTGGAGCGCCGCCTTGACGTGCCGGTAGGAAAACACATCGAACACGTCCCGGTCAGGATCGTATTGGACCGGACCCGCGCGCCGCTTTCGGGCGTACCACTCGTGCGGGTCGTGCAGCGCCGAGACCGATTTGAGGCCCGCCGGGCAGGCCTCCGGGACCGATTCTTTCCACGTTTCTCCCGCGTTCAGTTCCATATCAGCCAGCATTCTACGGTTTTAGATAACACTTTTCATAATATATTGGGTCTTTCATTGAATAATTAGGTATACTCTTTCTTGCTTGTACAGTGGATGTACGTATATGTAGTTAGAGTTTCCCTCACGGTGACCGTGACGTCCTCTTAGCGTGGCACTGACAGGAAAATCTGGAAAGAAGCGGCGGGAAGAGCCACTGTCCGACCAACTTGGGGCCCCCTTCGCGGATGCGATCAGTCGTCGGTTTGCGGAGGTTCCGCCGGCTCCGACATCGAATGGACCGGTCCGGGAGCGACTCGCCCCTCGCGTTTGACGCGCTCGACGATGGGGTTTCCGGCGTAGGCATCGAACCCGTCCAAGACGGTATCGATCGATGGGACGCCGTCCGGTTGGAGATAGCGCATAAACCGCAACGCCGACTCGTGGAGTTCCTCGCTCGGTGCCGCGGTGCACTCCTCGACGGTTCTGAAAGCGTAGTCGCGTTCGTGGGCACCGTGGGCGGTGTAGTGAACGCAGACGTTCGTGAGGACGCCCGTGAGCACGAGCGTGTCGACGTCGAAGGTGTCCAAGAGGTGATCGAGCTCCGTGTTGTGGAAGCAGTTGTACCGGCGCTTGGTGATCAGGTACTCCGCCGGGCCCAGCTCGTCGACGTCGGCGTCGATGTCGTCGTGGAACTCGCTGCTCGACTCGCCGGCGAGCCCGTGTTCGGGTTCCGAGGAGAGCAGTTCGGCGCCGTAATCCGCGAGATCGGGGCGGTGGACCTCCCGAGTCCAGAGCACGGGCACGTCGCTCTCGCGGGCCGCGTCGACGACCGTGTTGATGTTCTCGATGACGGCGTCCAGTCCGTCCGTGGAAGTCGCGGGGGAACCGAGTGCCCCGTCGGCTGATAGCGCATCCCGCTGCGGATCGATGACGAGGAGTGCCGGCGTGTCGCCGACGGCTCCGGCGTCTGTCGGTACCATAGGTGGACCGACGCGGGCAGCCGGAAAAGCCATCGGTTCATAGTGATTAAACACTTAATACGGACTCATACCTCTCATCAGTGTACGTCACGGACGGTGTCGGCGCTACTCGACGTCCGCCGGCCAGGACGACGGCTTGTTGGGGAAGTCCACGAACGCTCTCAGCTTCTCGTCGGCGTCTTCCGTGACGGAACTGCCGTGATACACGAGCCCGACGTCGAACTCATACTCCACGAGCCGTTCGAGATTGCGCTCTGCCGCCCGCAGATCGTCCGAATAGATCCCCTCGACCAACACGAAGTAGCCCGCCGGCAGTCCCCGCCAGTCCGCGCCGATCACCGCGTCTCCCATCACGGCGAGCCCGCGAGTCTCGTCTACGAGTGCGTAGTTGTCGTCGGTGTGTCCGGGGACGTGTACCGCCGTGAACGGACCGACGGCATCCTCGTGGCCGTATCGACCCGTCGGTGGGACCGACACATCGAGAGCGGATTCAGCGGGAACGTACGTTTCGAGGTCATAGCGCTCGACCAGCGCGTCGTAGCCACCGATGTGGTCGTGGTCGGCGTGTGTCACGACGAGCCGTTCGGGGACCGTTCCGAGGGTCTCCAGCCGGTCTAAGAGCGTGTCGGCCGTGCGTTCGAGCCCACAGTCCACGAGTGTCGGTGTCCCACGGTCGAACAGGAATGCCCGGTAGCGCGCGGGCGACGTCTCCAGCGTGAGATCGTACACGTCGGGTGCGACTTCGGTGATCGGGTTCATCCACCACGGGAAGTACCCAAGAGCCACTAAAGGCTTGTGTACGGAGTGTATTAATCGGCTTTAGGAGTTCAAGCCGAAGAGCTATCAAGATACGCGGGGCCAGCAGGTGTACGCTTCATATGGCCGACCATCCGAACGTCCCACCCCTGACGCCGCGCTTCGAAGCCGGAGACGTAAACGAGGAAGCCGCCGCCAGACTCGGTGAGGCAATGACCGAGGCGGCGGCGTCGCTTCCGCCGTCGCCCCGCTTCGAGGTCCTCCACGGGTCGACAGAGACGTACGGGCCCCGAACTGACGGCACCGCCCCCGAGACGGACCCGCACGACGCCTGGGTCACCCGCTTCGAGCTCGCCGGCGAGGGGCCGGGGATCCTCGACGACCTGACGTTCGGTCTCAAGGACAGTATCGCCGTCGCGGGCTATCCGTGCACCCTCGGCTCGGAGTTGCTAGCGGACTTCGTTCCGAGCGTGGACGCGACGGTCGTGGGGCGGCTGTTGGACGCCGGCGGCACCGTCGTCGGCAAGAACAGTATGGACGCGTTCGCGATGGGCGACGCCGGCGAGTTCGGGGAGTTCGGTACGACGACGAACCCGCACGACGAGACCCGCCTCGCCGGAGGATCCAGCAGCGGTTCCGCTGCGGCCGTCGCGGCCGGGGAGTGCGACGCCGCGCTCGGCACCGACCAGGCGGGGTCGGTCCGGAACCCAGCGGCGTGGTGCGGACTGGTCGGCTTGAAGCCCACCCACGGGGCTGTCCCCTACACGGCCGTCGCGGGGATGGACCCGAGTTTCGATCACGTCGGGATCCTCACTCGAGACGTCGACACCAACGCCCGCGTACTCACGGCCATCGCGGGGACGGATATCCAGGACGGGTGTCGTATGGACCCCCGACAGCCGACCGACTACGACGGCTTCTCGTCCCCTTCGACAGCGCGTGCCGACCCGTCGTCGATTACGATCGGCGTCTTGACGGAAGGGTTCGACTGGCCCTTCCTCGAAGACGCCGTCGCCGACAGCGTCCGGAGGACGCTCGACGCGCTCGAGGCTACCGGCGCGTCGCTCGTGGACGTGTCGGTCCCGCTCCACGAGCGGTCGCTCGAACTCGTCGGGACGCTCGCCGGTATCGGCGCGACCGAGACAGTCCGGAGCGACGGCGTATCCAGAGGGACAGGAGGGTGGCACTGGGCGGAGTTGGCCGAGACGCTCGGCGAGCGGCGACGGGCGACCCCGGCGGAACTCTCACCGGCAGTGCGTGCATCGATGCGAGGGTCGACAGCCGTCGAGGCATCCGAGCACCGCGCCGCCTACGCACGCGCCAAAAACAGCGTCCTCGCCGCGGGCAGGGCCTACGACCGGGCCCTCTCCGACTGCGACGTGCTCGCGCTGCCGACCGCTCCGACGAGGGCGCTCGAACCCGCCGACTCCGTCGCCGAGCGCGTCGAGCGCCTCGGCTGGCTCCCGGCGAACACGGGGCTGTTCAATCAGACCGGACACCCCGCCCTCAGCGTTCCGGCCGTCTCACAGGGCGACTTGCCTGTCGGGATCCAGTTCGTCGCTTCACCGTTCGCCGAGCGGACGCTCTATCGGGTCGGGCGGCTCGTCGAGGACCTCGATCCAGCGGCGGTCTAGGCCGAGGCAATCGGATCATCCGAACTTGGCTTCCAGGAACCGCGAGAGCGCCGCCGCGGCCAGCCGTTGTGTCATCCGCGACGAATCGAGACGGGGAGCGACCTCGACGAGATCCACCGCACAGATGTCCGCACATTCGCCGAGTCGGTCCATAGCCGTCAGGAGCTGTGTGGCGTCGATCCCCCCGAACTCCGGGGTTCCGGTCCCCGGCGCGATGGTCGGCTCGACGACGTCGATGTCGACCGTGAGATACACCGAATCGACGCGGGCGGTGGCGTGTTCGATCGCGTCCTCGATACAGGCCTCGATCCCACGGTCGTCGACATCCCGAGCGTAGCTCACGTTGAGGCCCTCCTCCTCGACGAACTCGGGGAAGTCCGGCGCTTCCCGGGCGCGGAGTCCGACCATCGAGTGCGTCTCATAGCCCCCGTACTCGGTGTCGTTGATGAGGTTCATCGGCGAGCCGTGCCAGTGGTCGCCGTGCAGATCCCACGACCCGTACACGTCGGAGTGAGAGTCGAGGTGGATCATTCCGAGCCGCTCGCCGTTCGCCTCCGCGACACCGCAAAAAGACGGATAGGTGAGGTAGTGATCGCCTCCGAGGACGACCGGGAAGCTCGACTCCGCGACCGTCCGGACCGTCCGGCGGATACCTTCGCCCGTCTCCTTGATGTCCGTCGTCTTCAGCGGCACGTCGCCACAGTCGCGGATCGAGACGTCGCCGAAGTCAACACGCCGGCCGGTCGCGGCGTTGAAACCGCCGTCGTTTCTGGCGTACCATCCGGATTCGCGGCGGATCTTCTCGGGTCCGTAGCGCGTCCCCGGTTGGCGGGTCACCCCGCCGTCGAAGGGGACCCCCACGACGCCGATGTCAGTCCCCTCGGGAAGGTCGTGCGGGTCGGCTTCCTCCGATTCCATAAACGTCTTTGAGCCCACGTAAAGAGGGCTCGTTTGTTCAGTCGTATCTTCTATTTCATCAGACACAGCTGATTCTATCCGCTATACTTGTAAAATCTTTATATTCAGTTGAATTCTGCGAACGGAGCCGGAAGACACCCCTCGGAACTCCGAGGGAGAGAGGCGAGTAGTGAAAGCGTCGCCTGTATTCGTCAGTCGCTCGGGTCGCTCGCTCACGCGCCTCGGCGGATGTTGGTACCTGCTTATACTGTATGTACCTCATCCTCACTGTTGGGTGATGTACGTGTACCTTAACTCTCGTGCTGACCAATAATAGCGAAGATATTTATTTCAGAGTTGGTTCAGTCAGTTCGTGAGCAAATTCAGTTACAAACGTGGCGAGGATTCGGATAAAGAAGCACAAATGTCACAAATTGATGACTCGAAAGAGACGGGCGCGGGCCGCCGCGACTTTCTCAAGACGACCGGCGCGGTGACGGCCGGTGCTGCCTTGCTGTCCGGCTGTCTCGGCGGTTCGGGCGGCTCCGGGACCAGTACCACGGAGGTGGTGACGCCGAGCGAGTCGGACCCGCTCACGTTCTCCTCGTTCGGGGGCGCGTTCAAGACCGTCCTCGACGAGCAACTGTTCCAGCCGTTCAGCGAAGAGACGGGCTACCCAATCGAGTCGCAACCGCAGGGCGGCACCGCCGAGATGCTCCCGAAACTCCAAAGTGCCGTCCAGGGCGGCTCTGCTCCCGTCGACGTCGCCATCGTGACCGTTCCGGGCCTCTACCGCGGGCGGAACTCGGACATCTGGATGACGTGGGAGGAGAGCGACTTCGAGAACCTCCAGTACATCTCCGACGACCTGATAAACACGAACGATCAGGGGATGATCGACGGCGTCGGGTCGATGGGGTGGTTCATCAACCTCGTGCATAACACCGAGGCGGTCTCGGAGGGGCCTTCCTCCTGGACGTCGCTGTGGGACTCCGCCTACGAGGACCAGATGGCGATGATGACGCCCGCCGTCACGGGGTATATGCCTGACATCACCGCAGCGGTCCACTTCGACGGTCAGGAGACGCTCTCGACGGAGGAGGGCCTCAACAAGGTGTTCCAGAAGCTCGCCGAGGTGAAGCCGCAGGCGCAGATGTGGTACACTAACGAGGCGAACTTCCAGTCGAAGCTCAAAGACGGCTCGGTGCCGATGGGGATGCTCTACAACGACATCACCATCGTTCTGCAGGAGAACGGGGCGCCGGTCGAGAGTACCTTCGTCGAGGAGGGGTCGGTGCTCGGCAGCGGACGCTGGGTGTCGCCGAAGACCAGCCAGAAGACCGAAGCCATCAGAGAGTTCATCGATTACGCCTCCCAGCCGGAAGTTCAGGACCGCATCGCGGAGAACCTGTACACCGTGCCGGCGATCGAGAGCCAGTACACGACGCTTTCGGACGAAACGTACGAACGGATCGCCGGCCCGGGCATCGAGGAAGCCATCCAGCCGAACTTCAAGATGTACGTCGAGCGTCAGGAGACGATTAATCAGATGTGGAACGAGCTCATCGTCCAGTCATGAGCGACGTGACGCTCAACGGCGTCGAGAAGGAGTACCCGGGCGGTGTGCTCGCCGTCAAGGGTGTGACACTCGGCGTCGAGGACGGCGAGTTCGTCACGCTGGTCGGCCCCTCGGGTTGCGGCAAGACGACGACGCTGCGGACCATCGCCGGGTTCGAGGAGCCGACCGCTGGCGTCGTCGGTATCGATGGCGTGAGCGTCAACGACCTCCCACCGGACCAGCGCAACACCGGGATGGTGTTTCAGGATTTCGCCCTGTTCCCGCATATGTCCGTCTACGAGAACGTCGAGTACGGCCTGCTCGTCGACGGCGTTCCCGAACAGGAGCGCCGCGAGCGGGTCGAAGAGATGCTCGAACTCGTCGAACTCCCGGGGTTCGGCGACCGGATGCCCGACCAGCTCTCGGGCGGCCAACAGCAGCGGGTCGCGCTCGCGCGGGCGCTGGCTCCCGAGCCCGACGTGCTCCTGCTGGACGAGCCGCTCGCGAGCCTCGACAAGAAGCTCCGTGAGTCGATGCAGATCGAGCTCCAGCGCATCCAGCGGGAGATCGGGATCACGACGGTACTCGTGACCCACAACCAGGAGGAGGCGCTCACGATGAGCGACAGGGTCGCCGTGATGAACGACGGTCGCCTCGAACAGGTCGGCGAACCGGAAGCGGTCTACGAACGGCCCGAGACGCGCTTTGTGGCGGACTTCGTCGGCACGGCGAATCTCTTCGACGGCGTGGTGGCCGAGGTGGGCGAGGAGTACACCTGGGTGAACCACGAGGGATCGCTCCTGGCGGGCGTCCCACAGGACCAGGTCGAACCGGGCGAGGACGCGACGATCGTCCTGCGCCCGGAGCGAGCGCAGGTCGGGGCTGCAGTCGCCGACGGCGGTCCCTCGAAGACGGCCGAGCAGCTCACCGTCGAGGGCACGATCGAGACCCGTCGGTACGTCGGTGACAGCGTCGAGTACCACCTCGATGTCCCCGAGTTCGACACCGAGGTTATCGCTTCGGCGTCGACCGAGGACTCCCTCCGCGAGATCGGGTCGTCGCTCGCGGTGACCATCGACCCCGACGACTGCCTGGTGGTGACCGAGTGATGGCTGCGGACGCGGCACAGCAGAACCTCAGAAACACGCTCTACGGCGGCGTCGTCCCGCGAGTCAAGTACCTCGTCGCCTCGTACCCGACCGTGGTACTCCTCGTCCTGTTTGCGGTCCCGATGACGATGCTGTTCGTCTTCAGCTTCTACCGCAACATCAGCGGCGGCTACTTCGAGCCGGCATTCACCTTCGAGAACTACGTTCGCTTCCTCACGGAGTCGCTGTACGTCGACCGGGCGATATACACGCTCCGGCTGTCGGCGGTGACGGCAGTCATCTCGTTGGTTATGGGCTACCCGCTGGCGTACTACATCGTGAGAGTCAAAAACGGGCTGGTACGTCGGCTGTACCTCACCGTCACCGTCTCCACGCTCTGGCTGACGTTCATTATCCGCGGATACGCCTGGTCGACGCTGTTGCAGGAGGGCGGTCCCGTTCCCCGGATCGCGGCCGCGCTGGGGCTGATGGCCGAGCCCTCCGGGCTCGTCCCGGGCTACTGGGCGCTGGTCGTGAGTATGGTGTACGTCTTCCTGCCGTTTATGGTACTCACTCTGTACACGAGCCTCCGGAACATCGACCGCGAACTCCTCGAAGCGTCGAAAAACCTCGGAGCGGGGCCGCTGACGACGTTCCGGCGGGTGACGCTGCCGCTCTCGGCGAGCGGCATCGCGAGCGGGACGATGCTCGTGTTCGTGCTTTCGCTGGGCGTGTACGTGCTCCCACGACTCCTCGGGAGTCCACCCCAGTGGACGCTCGCGGTCCTCATCGGGAACCAGGTGATGCTGGAGTCGAACATTCCCTTCGCAGCCGCTCTCAGTATCGGCCTGCTGATCGTGGTCGTGATTCTCGCCGTCGTCGGTATACGGGTGGCCGGCATCGACCCCGAATCGTACGGGGGTGGGATCACGTGAGCGAATCCAGATTCCGAGGCCGCGACTCCTTCCTGCGGCTCGCGCTCCGAGGCTACGTCTGGCTCGTGATGCTGTTCATCGTCGCCCCGTTAGTCGTCATCACGGCGATGTCGTTCACCCCGACGGAGTTCCTCCAGTTCCCCCCGAGCGGCCTCTCTCTCCGCTGGTACGACTCGCTGTTCGCCTCCGCGCAGTGGAGGAGCGCGCTCCAGAACAGCCTCGTCGTCGCGACCGTTTCTGCGGTGTTCGCGACCACGCTGGGCGGGACCGCCGCGTTCGCTCTCGATCGGTTCGATTACCGCTTCGGGTCGGCGCTGTTCGCGATGAGCACGCTCCCGATTATGCTCCCGCCGGTCATCCTCGGGGTCGCGTTCACGATCTTCTTCATCGCGATCGGGCTCGGCCGGGGGACCTGGGCGCTCGTGCTCGCCCACACGGTATTCCTCACGCCGTTCCCCTTCGTGTTGATCTCACAGGGCCTGGAGGACATCGATCAGACCTACGAGGAAGCTGCGATGAACCTCGGCGCCCGACCCGTCAGGACGATCCGCTCGATAACCGTGCCGCTGCTCTGGGCAAACATCGTCACGGGAGCGCTGTTCGCATTCATCTTCTCGCTGAACGAGTACATCATCGCCTGGCTCGTCTCGGGGTTCTCGTTCAACACGATCCCGATCAAGATCTTCACCAGCCTGCGATACACCTACTCGCCCGTCATCGCCGCCATCAGCGTGTTGTTCATCGCGCTCACGTTCGTCGTGATGTCCGTCCTCGACTACGCTGTCGGGGGTATCTGGGACTGAACAGCCGGAATCAGGCACCCCCGAGCGATTCCCACGCCGACCAGGGAATCTCTCGGCCCGGATACGCGACCGCCTCGAAGGGCCAGTCGGTCTCGATCCACTCGCGGACGTGATCCCCGATGGCCGTTTCGAGGTCCCGCTCGACACCGGCCTCGCCGATCCAGAAGTAGACTGCGGCGTCGTAGCCTTCGGCACGGGTCGGCTGGACGTAGACACACCCCAGCTCGACGCTGTCGTCGGGTGTGACGACGGCGTACGTGAACGCGTCCCGGCGCTGGAACTCCTTGTGATGCCACGCGACGTCGATGCGGTTCTGTCTCACGGAGAGATCGTCCGGCGGCCACTCGTGGTCCGGTCCGAACGTTCCCCGAAGCCGTTCCCGGCTTTGGGTGACGGCTTCGTAGTCCATCTCCGCATCGTCGATGGTCAGCATACGGACGGTGAACTCCACGGTACCGGTTCGTTCCGGGACCGTTTCGTCGGGGGCGACAAGCGGCGGCGTTTCGAACGGCATAGCGGTACTACGCGCCGGCCCTACATCGGGGTTGCGTCCGAGTCGGCGTCGCCGAGAGAGATCGTTTGCGGACGCGAACGGGGTCCTCGGTCGCGGTGGATTCACGGTCAATGTGAGCTTAAGCCGCAGGGAGGGACCACGAGCAGTTTAACGGACGATTTACTTTGTCACTGGGTGAACCAATCCGGATGTGAGTCATCACGAGATCCCTGATGGCACATATCGCGCGACCGTCGATACGTGTACGGAAGACCTCGTGACGCTCATTTCCCCGACGTGTGACCCCTCCGTCCTCATCACCCCCGAAGACACACTCTCCTGCACCGAAATCGAACCCGGCGATTCGAGGACGATTACGATCGCTGACGGCACGATCAGCGATCTCGAAGACGGTACGGAGTGAGCGATCCGATCAAGGCCCGGACTCACACAGGTGCTTTTCGACCGTCGCCGACGAACGGCTCCGACACGGGCCAGCAGGGTTGGAAGCGATCAACGAGGCGTCTCAACGGAGCCACTGGGAGAGAAATCGGGTGCGGTGCCGAGTCGACTCATCAAGGACCGGGCTACTCGTCGGACGCGGTGAAGGGACGCACACGCTCTCTGCGTCAGAGACACCGGTGGAAGAGGCCGTGGCCGTACTGATTCATAGCTCGGAGTAGGGGCCGCGCCGAGAGCCGTCGGAGGATCGACTGTTCCGGGGGGCGTACTGCTGGCAAGAGACGTTTCCCAATCGGTCTTCGATTGGAGGCGTTCCCGCTCTCGCGTCGCTGCTTTCGTATACGCGCTCGATGTCCAGTGACTCGCCCGACTCGTCTCTCATCAGGACCTCACTGTCGACCACGACCGTCTCGACATCGCCCGCCGTCACGGAGTTCAGCAGCACACGGGAGAGTACTGTAGGGCCGATGACGCGGCGTGTCGACGTTGATGACGACGAAATCGGCCCGTACAGAACGACGCCTGCGATGGCTGATCGGACTCGGCCTTCCCGTTTTCACCAACAGCACCCTGGTGAATTCGTACAGTTCTCCCGCTGGAGGTACTCAAAATCGATGCGAATCGCCGGCTACGAGAAATCACGCTACCCACACTATTGGTAAGAGTGATTCTCATCATCTCAATTACGACTGTGATCGGACTCATTACCTTGACAACGGCATTTAACCCGTAAAATCGGGTGGGATGATACGAAGAGATTCCGTTTGTTGCAACCTCTGACACCAGAATCGACCTCGAAACCGATCGATCCGTTGAGGCCGATCCTTATCGATGAGTGGCAGTGATGACAGCCATCGTGCGTTCCCCAGGGTATTCTCAATTGTCGGTGGAGAAGATCGCGGCCTTTCTTGAGTGGGACGACACCCTCGTGGTCGTAGGCTCCTCATCGTCATCCTCGTATTTTCACCTCACACTACAGAGAGTTCCAACTCCGCAAACACGCTTCATAGACGGTCTGTAGGAGCGAGTAGAAGGAATCGTGAACTAGATAGGTGACGGGGAGATTAAGAATCACAACTAGGTTCGCTTCGACATCCCGAAATCTTCGCGTACTGGAGTGCAACCCACCACGAACAGGTTGCCCACTCGACCGAGAATGCAACCCACGAGTATCTGCGGTACGCGGTGCTGAAACTGCTCGAAGAGGGGCCGTTCAATCCGGACAGTACACTCCCGCGAATCGATGATGTGACCGTCGGCTACGGGCAGGATACGGCGATGTTCGAGAGCTGGCACACCGACGTCGAGTGGTGGACGACAGTCCCCCCACAGGAGGAGTGTACGCGCTTTCGGATCTTCTACCCCACCGAGCACGAATCAGTTCCGCGCCTCATCGTCGACGTAATGAGTGCGCTTGGGGCGTGGCAGGTTTGGACCGGGCACGCTGTCGACTGCGGGTCCTTCGACCATCGCGAGCGACGTGAAGTCCACTTCCTGTGGCCACAGGGCCACCCGGTCAAGGACCTCCTTCAGGAGCGAGTCCACGGGCCTGACGCCGTCGCGCCGGATGGTGGCTGTACAGGAGACGTTCGCGATCGGATGGTCACTTCAGCGAACGGTGGGCAGGTCGACGATCTCGAACCTCGTACCCGTCGCGCGGTCACCGAGGAGATGTCGGTCTCGTTGCTGGAGAAGGGCGGTCGGTACGAGGTACAGTCGGCATCCGGGAACCGCTACGAAGTCGACGTCGTCGGCGAATCCTGTCCCTGTCCAGACTGGCAGCAGCGCTCCCCCACCGGCGGATGTAAGCACCTGCGTCGCGTTGACCACGAAATCAAGCGTGGCCGAGTCCCGCGCCCGGATGGCCGACTCCCGGCCGATGCGGCTGATTCTGGTTGACCAACAGACCACCCTCTTCATCACCCACGTTGGTTAACGCAGACAGTTGCGGTTCCACTACCGTCACGGGAGCTCTTCTGTGACATCGACGAGCTCCTCCTCGGTCTGCCAGCGATACAGCCGTCCCTCTTGCTCGAACAGCTCGAAGACGCCGTCCTGCATCCAGCCGAAGGGGTGTTCTTCGTCCTCATACACCCGCTTGAGGACGTGACTCTTCGCGAAGAACTCCGTCGTGCCGACGAGGAGGCCCTGCTCGACGAGGAAATCACTCGGTTCCTTCTCGGCGACGCCAACGAGGTAGGTGACGATGTCGGCGATGAGGCAGAACTTCTGGATGCTGTTGTCCCACTCGCCACGGATGTCGACCATCCGGAAGGCGTAGGCGTCCTGCCGGCGGTTGAGCCGGTCGACCACGAGGTTCAGCCGCCGAATCGGCTCCCGGTCGTAGTTGCCCAGCACGAAGTACGAGCGTTCATTCTCGTAGACGGGGGTCAGTTCGCTCAGGGCGTGGAGGATCTCCTCGTTGTCCGCCAGCGAGATCTCATCGTCATCGAGTTGGTCCTTCGCACTGGTGAGGACGTCCTCGGGGACGGGCGGCTCCTCGTCGGATATATGTGGCCCCTCTCAGCGTCGTGCGATATGATTTACGGAGTAAATCACCAGCTTAGTCAGGTGTGGTTTAGTCCAGGGCGGTTTACTCAAGGGTAAACTACTTGCCGCCAGGCCGTGTATCGTGTCGTATGAGCACCGACCTGGGGACAGCTGAGGGGATGGAATCCCGCGAACTCGTCCACTTTGTCACCCAACAGACGCGGTTCGCGCTGATCAACAACATCCTCCAGCACCCCGAGCAGCTGCCCTCGATGTACGAGCTCGAGGAGCTCAACCCCAGCGTGAGTGATGCCACCGTCTACAAGCACATCCAGAAACTCATCGACGCCGGCATCGTCAAAGAGGTCGCCCTGGACGACGACCAGCGCCGACAGGGCTACCCCTGGAAGTTCTACGGCCTCACGGAGGAAGGGCGGGAGTTCCTCAACGACCACAACCTGCTCGCCGCTGAAGAGACGCTCCAGCAGATCTACGAGACCATCTCCGACAAGCCCGAGAAGATGGTCAAGTACGAGAACGCCTCACGTCCGGATACAGAATAAGCGTATATACTGAAAGTAGTGTGGCGGCGCACTAGGCTTTTCACGGTCGACCACATACCGGGAGATATGAGCAGCGACAGAATTGACGCCGAAAGCAAGGTGTCTGGAAACCAGGCAAATATCCCCGCCCGGATCCGGCGGGAACTCGATATCGACGATGGTGATCAGCTCCGTTGGCATCTCGAAGATGATGGGAGCATTCGGGTCCACGTCATCCAACAGCAAACGGGTACGTTCGCCGATTTTGACGGCTACGCTGGTGAGGAGTCAACCGATGTGACGAGCGATCACGACGCCTGGGGCGTCGACGTCGAGTAAATGCCTCGTGCACTGATCGATACGACAGTCCTCTTTGCCGCCGCATACCGGCCGGATGGATCCCACGATGCCGCGCTTCGCGTGCTCCAGGGCATCGACGATGGAACGCTCCCGGAGGCAGTCGTCCTCGACTACGTCCTCGCTGAAACGCTCAACGGCCTCACGACTCACGCCAGCCACGACGCAGCCGTCGATCTCCTCGATCGCATCGAAGAAAACGCTCGCTTCCACATCGACTCACTCACTACCGACGCCCTCGCGACAGGGAAGGGCCTCTTTCGCCAACACGAACCGCTCTCCTTCGTCGATGCTTGCATCGTCGCGTATATGCAAACCGAGGGGCTCGGCTACCTGTATGCGTTTGACGACGATTTTGACGCTGTCGAGGATATCTATCGACTCGACACAGCAACGAATCCCTACGATCCAAACTGAGGCCGGCAGACGCCACGGCTGGTGACGATGTTCGGGATCAGGATAGTCGCCCCTCGTACTCAGACGACAGTTGCTGGAGCTCGTCCCACACCGGGAGCCGATCGTCGGCTACCTCGCCGTGCATCTCAAAGGAGCGCAGCATTTCGTCGATTTCTTTTCTGGTAGGTGACGCTTGATCTCAGTTCGACGTAATCCCATTACCTCCACGGAAGTCTCTGCTTCCAAAAGTATTCAGACATTATCAGCGCAGCAACACCCGCCAGACCCACATTTCCAGCCGATCAAACGATTTGTGGGGAGTAGTGAAGTCTGGCAGATCGTCCGGATCTAGACCAAGTGCGTCACAAATCTCGGATATATACGTCAGCCGATTCGGCGTTTCACAGTAGCTGTGGCTGTCTTCGAGTCAAAAACAGTGGAGAACGACGTGCTTCCAGCGGTCGAACCCGCCCCTGGCGGGGTCACCCGGGTACTTCCCCAACGCTTGGTTGGCTAGGTGCCAACACTGCTCAATAAAATCGAGGAGGTCGATCTCTATGGGCAGAGTCGAATCTCACGATATCACCCTTCTAACCCATAATATCAGACGATTAGATAGCTATTCAACACGATAAAAAATGCCTGTCTGTATATGGAATCACCAGATAAAAACAAGAGGCAGCTCCTCTATCACCACGCGAATCCACCCAACTACAGTTCCCAACCACCGTCTTTACTGGGTGAGGATCCGACTACGCTTCGAGTCGAATTTGAGACAATCAATAGACTACTCATTGCCATAGCTACTGCTGCAAAGAGGGGATTGAGCAGGCCAAAGACGGCGAGTGGAATCGCGATGCCGTTGTAGAGAAACGCCCATCCGAGATTTTGACGGACGCGTTGACGTGTGCCTCGGGTCGTTTCGAAAATCGCGGGGATTGGCGAAATCGAGTCAGTGGTGACGACGATATCTGCAGCGTCGACTGCGAGCTGTGTACCCCGCTCCAAAGCAATACCGACGTCGGCTGCACCGAGCGCCGGCGCGTCGTTGCTCCCGTCTCCGATCATCGCTACGCTCCCGTCCTCGCTCAACCGGTCTATGACAGCCGCCTTTCCTTCTGGTGGAATCTCAGCAAATACGTCATCTACCCCAGGATGAGACTCAATGGTTCTCACAGCTGCCTCGTCATCACCGCTAATTACAGCGATTCGCTTACTCTCGGTCAGTCTTTCCACCACTGAACGCCACTCCGGTCTAAACTCGTCGCCAACAACGATAACACCGCGAACTACCCCATCCCAGCCTACAAATGTCGGAATCGTATCTGGACTGGAGTCTCGATACGCTGACTCGAGGTGGGATGGAATCGTCCATCCAGCGTCTCTAAATAGCGATTCGTCCCCCACCAGTGTCTCTCGGTCACCCACCGTTCCACCGATTCCTTGTCCCGGATGCGTTTCAACGTCAGTGACAGCGTCGGGCAGTTCGGCATTGGTATCGAGGATCGCCGCAGCGACCGGATGCGAGGCAAACTGTTCGACAGCTGCAGCCATCGCCACCGACTCGTCATTGCCGTAGGTCTCCCGAACCGTCATCTCGCCGGTCGTGAGTGTACCGGTCTTATCGAACGCGACAATATCGACATCGGGCGTGATTTCCAAGACTGAATTCTCCGTGATGATGATCCCCTGCCGCAGCGCGTCGCGGATACCGGCTGCGACTGCCATCGGTGTCGCCAGCCCAAGCGCACACGGGCACGAAACTACCAGTACTGTTACGCCAGTGAGCAGCGCAGCGGTACTTCCAGCACCCAGTAACAGATGGCTGGCGGTCGTGCCGAGCGCGAGGAGAAACACCAACGGGACAAACACCGCGGCGATCTTATCTACCAACCGCTGGGCGTCTGTTCGGCCCGTCTGCACGCGCCAAAGCGTCTCCACAAGCCTGTCTACCGTACTCGTGGGGTTCTCGTCTACCCGGACGACGATTCCACCATCGGTCACTGTCCCGCCCCCGATCACCGTTTCGCCAGCCTCCTTCGACACGGGGAGTGACTCGCCGGTGACGAGTGCTTCGTCGACGGCGGCCCGCCCTTCTACGACGGTGCCGTCTACGGGTACCCACTCGCCTTCTTTGACGACGAGTTCGTCACCGCTCTCCACGACCGACCGCTCAACGGACTCGATACCTCCATCTGTCCGTTTCCGGACCTCCTCGACTCGTTCTTTCGTCACATCTTCGAGTCGGCCGGTCGCACGCTGGCGGATCCGCTCTTGGTAGAAATCCCCGATCGTCACGGCCAACACGACGACGACGGCGATATCGAAGTACAGTTCAGTGCGCCCGAGAAGCATCGAGGCCGTGCTGTAGAGATACGCCGTCGAAGCAGCGATGGCCACTAGCAGGTCCATATTTGGTTGGCCGACACGGAGACTGACGAGCGCGCCTCTAAGTAGTGGGTACCCAGTGTAACCGAGGACTACCGTCGCCATCACCCAGACGTTCGCGAACAAGAACCAGCCAACCTGTCCGGAGAGGTCCACGAGAAGTGCGCCGTCCGTGATTCCGAGATACACCGGGTACAGGAACAGGACGTACCACACCATCACCATCATCCCGAAGAACCCCCCTACGAGCAGGCGGGCGAGCGTCTGCTGGTCGTCTTCCGCTCCGGCAGCGCCAGTCGTGTCAGCAGTGTATCCGTGGCCAGATACCGCCTCCGCGATCTCCTCGGGCCGCCAGTCGTCGTCGTACACGACCCGTAACATCCCGGACGTGTAACTGGCCTCGGCGGCCCGGACGCCGTCCGTGTCGGTCGCCGTTGTTTCGAGAAAGGTCTCACAGGTCGCACAGTGCATTCCGTCGACATCGAGGTATGCTTGCTCGCCAGCTACTTCGTCGAGATCAGGGCCGGTATCGACATCCCCGTCGAGATCAATGCTCTCCGGATCAGAATCGAGAGTCTTCGCCACCTCCAGACAGCCCCGGCAGCAGTATTCGCCGGCGACTCTCGGGTCGCTATGAGCCGGGGTCGGTGTCGGTAGCCCGCACAGTGTACACTCACCCATATATTGGATTATCGGCGCGTCGGCTCGCGCTTCTTGAGCCGGCCAAACCGTCACGCCTCACGGGAGTGGAACCGGCTCAGATCCATCGAACCGAGCATCACACGCACGGCGAAGACGACGAGCGCTGTGTTGAGGATCGCGAGGACGGCGATCGGTTCCAGTATGACGCTGAACGCGACGAGAAACGGTACGGCCAGCAGTCCCACGAGTGGAAGCCACGAGAGGGGGAGGTCTTCCATAGTAGAGGGTTCGGCTACAATTGAATAACTTGGGGGTTGTCCTATGACAACAGAGTCGGCCTCAGACGGGATCCGAACGCCATAGGACTACTCACACCGATTTTGGCTTCCGGCTGCAGTAGTGTTTCTGTAAACTGCTCGGGGTCAAGGCCCGAGGCGCTCGGCCTGCTCCGTCTGTAGAACGGGATTGCCCGGTCAAGCCCAGTTTCACGCCGGATTCGCCGCAAAGAGCTCGGTCGAGACGCCGATCGAGTCCGAGAGTACAACGACCCGCACGTCCTCCCGTCTCAATTGAATTTGTCCTACGACAAGCGAAGATAGATTCGTCCGAAGTCGTTTCTAACGCGTATGGATCGTGGGACGGTACGAGACCCTTCGCTAGTAGAAATTGCCGAACCGGAGCGAACTACCGGCCACCGCGGGGTACGAGGGCCAGATCACCCAGTATCGGGAGGCAGTCAATATGGCTGTTAGCTGGGGACCGATTCTGCTCGCTGCGGTCAGTCTGGGGCTCCTGGTGGTCATCGTCGCTTCGCTGCGGTTCGTCTCGAACCGCCGCGACCGACCGCAGAACACGTATCAGCCAGGGAAGGCCCAAGACGCAGCAGGCGTTCCCGCACTCTCGGGGTCGGCGAACCGCCGGATGCTGGAGGCCGACGTCCCGGAAGCAGAACTGGAGAGCGTCGACCACGACGAGTACGACCCGGTCGGCACGGCACTCCTGCTCACGGCGTACTTCGTCGTTGTCGGAGCCGTCTGGCTGTTTATGTACTTCGTCGAATTCCTGGGGAACGGACCGACGGTGATCGGGTAATATGCACGTTCATCGCTTCGAGAAGCTGTGGCTCGTCGCGGCGCTCTTCCTGATCGTCCTCTTCATCGGGACGGTCACGTACGGTGCTGTCGGTGCCGGCTTCGGTATGGTCGGTGCGGAGAGCGGCGAGGTCAACCCGACGGATCCGTTCAACAGCTCGGAGGTTCGGGATCCCGGCGTGTACAAGGTCGGTGAAGACGAGTACGATGTCTACGTCGAAGCCCGACGCTATCGGTTCGTTCCCGGCACGGAGAACCCGATCGAGGTCCCAGCGGGCAGCACGGTCACCTTCCACGTCGTGAGCCAAGACGTGATTCACGGATTCGAGGTGGTCGGGACCAACATCAACACGATGGTCATCCCGGGCCAGATGGCGACGGTTACGGTCGAATTCGATGAACCGGGGGCCTACGGCATTGTCTGTAACGAGTACTGTGGAGCGGCTCATCACTCGATGGCTGGCAATCTGACCGTCGTTCCACAATCCGAGTTCGATATCAACAGAACCGAATAATGGCACACGCAAACGACGACCAAGCGACTGGAAACGTACAGGAGACGGGGCCGATTTCGTGGAATCAACACGCCTTCGTCAACGAATATCCCTCGGCGGCGCAGATCGCACGACTCTGTCTCGGCTTCTCGTTCGCCGCCCTCGGCGTCGGCGCTATCTTCGGCGTCGTGCAGGCACTTCACCGGACCGGTATCTTTCGCGGCGTCATCAACTCCGTACAGTACTACACCGTTCTCACCGGACACGGGGTCCTGCTGGCCCTGTTCTTCACGATATTCTTCCTCGCGGGGCTCTTTACCTGGGGCACCACCCGAAGTCTGGGCCGTGACCTCCCCAGCCCGCGGTTCTCGCTGTTCTGGTTCCTCCTTATGTTCGTCGGGGCGGTGACGACCGCCGTCGCCATTCTCGGCGGACTCGTCCGAGAGATCCCGTTCTCGGCAGACGTCCTCTACACCTTCTATGCACCCCTCCAGGCCCACCCGTTGTTCTACATCGGGCTCTCCTCGTTCCTCGTGGGCACCTGGCTTGCGGGCGCCGACTGGTTCCGGATGTTCTACCGGTGGCGCCAAGACAACGCTGACGAGCGCATCCCACTTCAGACGTTTATGGTACTCGTCACGATGCTTATGTGGTATATATGTACTCTGGGACTGGCGGTTGAGGTTCTCGTATTCCTACTCCCGCTCTCGCTGGGGCTGATCCAGCAAGTAGATCCGCTTCTGACGCGGACGCTGTTCTGGTACTTTGGTCATCCCGTCGTCTACTTCTGGTTGTTACCGGCGTATTTCGCGTGGTACACGTTGCTCCCGAAACTCGCCGGCGGCCGACTATTCTCCGACCCGCTCGCACGGATTGTCTTTATTCTCTTCTTGATTCTCTCAACCCCTGTCGGCTTCCATCACCAGTATGCCGATCCCGGTATTCCCGAGGGCTTCAAATTCATCGCGATGACGAACACGATGTTCCTGTTGCTGCCGAGCTTCCTCACGGCGTTCACTGTCGTCGCAAGCATAGAGTACGGGGCGAGACAGCGCGGCGGTTCGGGGTACCTCGGATGGCTCAAGGCACTCCCCTGGGGAAGACCGTCATTCGCGGGGATGGCACTCGCGGGTCTGATGTTTGCTGCCGGTGGCTTCTCGGGTATTGTCAACGCCGGGATGAATATCAACTCACTGATCCATAATACACTCTGGGTGCCCGGTCACTTCCATCTCACCGTCGGTACCGCAAGCGCTCTCACGATGATGGCGGTCAGTTACTGGCTGTTTCCCCAAATCACAGGGAAGCGGCTCCAGTTCTACGGCTTTGCACAAGTACAGCCGTATCTGTGGTTCATTGGTATGGCGTTGATGTCCAACGCGATGCATCGTGCCGGCCTTGCAGGGGTCCCACGCCGGACCGCAGAACCCCAGTACCAACAGTTCGAGTTCGTTGCCGCGTTCGGGTCTATCGGGGAGATCCGCCTCCAGATCGCACTCGGCGGGATCATTCTTGCGACCAGTGCAATGCTCTTCTTGACGGTGATGATCGGCACGTGGCTTGCCGAGCCTGGACGGGGTCGACTACGAGTAAACAGTCATCTGCCAGAACCAATTTCCGGCGCACGTGATGGCCCCAAAGTACTGGATAATTTCAAACTCTGGGTTGCCATAGCCGTAATTCTCGTGGTGATTGCATACGGGATTCCGATCGGCTCAATGCTCACAGATGGACCGCTCACACCAGGTGTCCCACCATTCCCTGAGTGACCTGATGGATATCACCCCGTCTACCTCAGCTAACGAACTCGCCGTAGCACGTCGAAAGGGCTGCAAGAGACCCGTAAGCCGGCGGGCCGCGGGTTCGGAAGCCGGGCAATTTCACTTCCTCGTACCCAGTATCGACCCGAGAAGAGAAATTCGCGAACGAACTCGGGCTGAGTCCAATAGAGCCGATAGGAGACTGTCGATCCCATCCAGCATAGTCAAGTGCGGTCGCTAACTCGTCAAGTGTCGTTTGGTCTGATGAGTCCGTTACCAAATAAACTCACAGCAAAATTGCCCGAGAGTTTGCCATCAACAGTAGTCTACTCAACAGCAAAGAATAATTAACATTGTTCTACGACAAGTGAGAGTTTAGCGTTGTAGAACCCAGAGTACTCAATATGAACGAAGCAGCAAGCAACGATGACTCACTACCGTGGTTCATAAAGGCAGTTATGGCTATCGCAGCCCTTGTCGTCGTATTCATCATCGTCGTTGATTTAGCTACCTTCGCAGGAGCACTCTAATTCAGAGAGCGTAGAAACCAAACTACACCCCTAGACAGTGAATACTCCCCAGGACCCCCTACAGCAGACGGCTACTTGATGGGAAGTCCACCCATAGCGGACTGACAGCGTCCGGGCAGTGCGGAATCATCTTTCCACGCGATGACACGGACTTTGGGGTTTCATCCGAGTACCGTCGCCGCTGCCGGACAGAGCTGATACGCCTCATCGGAAATGAGATTGCTTCGATCGCTAGCTCAGCGTGGTCTTAGTCGGCTGTTTGGTCCAAATAGAAGTCGTTTGCATTCATTGCTTTGTCTAATCGTGCAGTTTCGAGACACCTGGGGGTTTGTCGTTGGCGGCTCTGAATTCTAGGAAATCGTCGTACCGGTCAACGACGACGGTCGTGTCAGTCCGTGGCTTTGCGGTACAGGGCAGAACGTAACCGGCTTCGTCATCCTCATCGTAGTACCGACGCGCGTTCGGGTGGGCAACGTCGCCGTCAACGAGGCGGGCGGCACAGGTGGTACACCAGCCCTGCTGGCAGTCGGCCGGCAGCCACACACCCGCCGAACGCGCGGCCGCGAGGATCGTCTCGTCTGCGCCAACGTCGAGATCGTACGTCTCACCGGCCTCGTCCAGCGACGAGTCCTCGGGAACGACGATCGTGACGGTCCACGTTTCGTTCGACGATTGTGTCATAACGGGGGAGTAGGGGGAGGGTGGGGTTGGGAGCGCCGACGACTGGGATCAGGCCGAGTCGTTGAACCGGTTGTTCGTCGAGTAGGGCGCGTCGCCTGGTTCGCCGCGGGCGAAGTGGCCAGCCGGGTTGATCTCGTCGTCCCGTTCCTTGCTCAATAGCTCGATGAACCAGGCCTCGTGGTCCATCTCCTCGTTGAGGATCCGCTGGGCCATATCGTAGGTGCGCGGGTCAGCACCGCGAGTCATATCACAGATCTCGCTCCAGGTCCGGATGGCACACCGCTCTGCCTCCAGCAGCACCTCCAGAATGTCCTCGACTTCCAGATCGGACGTGTCGAACCCGCCACTATCGTCCATCGGCGTCGGCACTTCGGCGTCGGGACAGGACGCGCGATCAGCGAAGTCACGGATGTCGTTCGGAAGTGACCCCTCCAGTTCATAGACCCGGGGCACGACCAACTCGAAGTGCGCCCGATCCTCGAGGCGGGCATCCTCGGTGATTTCCTTATAGTCCTCCTCACCAGCGAGGTGCATCCGGAGGTTCGTGTAATAGTAGTACGTGGTGAACTCCGCCCCGATGGCGTCGATCAGCTTCTCGCGGAGTTCCTCGGGATCGACACCACGCTCGCGAATGACTTCTGCCCCGACTCGTTTGCTCGTGTCACCTGGTTCCACTGAACCGCTTCCGTGTTCTTTCTCATCGGACATCGCATTTCTCCGTACCCCGAGAGTAGCAATCAGCCTTGGTTTGTCGTGAGACAATCTTTCGCTATATCAAATTAAAGATAGTGGAGTAAAAAATATTGTTCAGTCGACGGCCTGTGAGACGGATCGGCGGACCCTGCTCGACCTCCCGGATCGAGTCGAATCGCGGGGCGCCGTCCCGGATCAAACCCAAGGACGAACAGGTGGACCGTGTTCTAGCCAGTCCAATGGTCACTCGCCACGTTCGATCGGAACACCGATCATATTGCCCCACTCCGTCCACGAGCCGTCGTAGTTCCGCACGTGGTCGTACCCGAGCAGCTCCGAGAGGACGAACCACGTCACGGATGACCGTTCGCCGATCCGACAGTAGACGGTGATCTCGTCGTCGGGCGTAATCCCACGCGACTCGTAGACGGCACGGAGTTCGTCCGGCGGCTTGAACCGGCCGTCGGGACGGACATTCTCGGCCCAGAAAATGTTTATCGATCCGGGGATGTGCCCGCCGCGGACGGCGCCCTCGTCGATCCCCGGTGGCTTCACGATCTCACCGCGGAACTCCTCGGGGAGGCGCACGTCGACGAGGATCGTGTCGGTTTCGAGCGCGTCACGCACGTCGTCACGGTAAGCTCGCACTTCCGGACTGGCCGGGTGATCGAGCGTCTTCCCGTACGTGACAGTCGGCGGGTCCACCGGATCTGTCGCAACCGGGTAGTCGTGTTCGACCCAGTACTCGCGGCCGCCGTCCATAACCCGGACATCCGGGTGTCCGTAGTAGGTGAGCTGCCAGTAGAGGTGGGTCGCAAACCAGTTCGAGTTGTCGCCGTAGACGACAACTGTTGTCTCTTCGGTGATTCCACAGGACCCCAGGAATGACTCCATCTCTTCGGGGCCGAGGATGTCGTGCGAGTCCGCCGAGCGGAGGTCTTCCTTCCAGTCGACGCAGACAGCACCGGGAACGTGGCCGGTCTCGTAGAACGCGGTGTTGACGTCGACCTCGAGTATCCTCGCGTCTGTCCCCTCAGTGTCGAAGCGATCGAGTCGGGATTCCACCCACTCGGCGCCGACGAGGACGTCCGTGGGGTACGGTGAGTCGAGCGGTGCGCCAGCTTCCGGCCGTGTCCCGGCATCCGGGGCATCATCGTCGGTCATAGTTGGTGGTTCGTGAACCGTTTTGCCAGCTCCGCTGTCGCGCGCCGAAGGCGATACGACACGGTCGAGCGCGGGATGTCGAGTTCGTCGGCGAGCTCGTCGAGCGTCACTTCCCGGGGTGTCTCGAAGTAGCCTCGGTCGACGGCCACCGCCAGGATCTCGCGCTGTTCGGGACGGATGTCGGTCTGGGGGAGGAGGCCGCTGTCCCAGCTGTTGACCTCCGTCAGATGTTTGAACGAGAACGACAGACCGTCGCCAAGTTTCGCAGACAGCGTGTCGTACAGGTACCCAACCTTCGAGTCGTCCTGCAGGAGCACCCGCCACCGGACCGTATCTCCCGTCCGAGTCTGTTCGAAGAGTACGCCGCCGTCGACGTACTTCGCCACGATGAACGGGACCGATTCGCAGAAGTCCACATCGGACACGTAGGTGTAGGCGACCCGGCGCCGATGCTCGTCGGTCAGGAGGCTCGTCGTCCGGGAGAAACTGCACTCCCGACCGCTGATCGACTCTCTGTCGACGGACTCGTCTAACAGCAGTTCGTCGACGGCCGTGAGGTCTTCCGGATCGCCCGTCACCGACTCGAGCGTCCACAGTTCGCCGGGATCGAGACACGAGTAGATCGCTTCCGACCGGAGGGACTCGCGGTCGATGAACAGGTCGACGTACTCGTCGGAGCCTGGGTCGTACGTTATCTCGAAGCTGAAGTCGTACATTTGGGTCTGAAGTCCTGCATCGGGAAGTCTCGGGTGGTTGGTCGGGGAGGGGCTCTGCCGTCCACCGGGCGGGTGTCGCGAGCCGTCCCGCGCCGCTCACTCTGGTTGGCTCTCGACAACGGGGGCCGTATGTCTCCGTCGCACTTAGCCTCTCCCGTATGGAACTCCCACGCTCGATCGCCAAGGTTTCGGCGGTGCTACGGAGTCGGCTGCTGGTTCCCGCGGTGGTCGCGTTCGCTGCCGGGATCGCTGGAGTCGCCTTCGGGCTCTCCCACGACGACATCGTCACGGTGCTGGGAGCGTTGCTGTTCGTCCCGAGTGGACTGTTGCTTATTGGGATCGTCGCCAGGCGGCACAACGTCGGCCCGTTCGCCTCGTCGCGGCGGCGAGCGAACTGACCGCCCCCACGGCTGGCTGGCGCCCGGCCGGTCGCCGCCACGCGGGCCCTCATCACCCGGACTCCCGGACCCGTGTAGCGACGATCCGGTCAACATTGTAGAGGAGTACCGCGACCGACGCCAGTATCGTTCCGAGATAGACGATGAGCTGCGGCGGACCCGACGCGGCGCCCCCGAGCGCGGCGCCGGCGAAGCCGACGACGAGCAGCTCCGCCCACGTAATCAGCACGCGTGAGAGCAGACGGGCGTCGGAGCGCGACGCGAAGTCGGGGCCATCGCGGCCGTCACTGTCGGGCATCTCAGTACCCCTCTTCGGCCGTGATCGGACCGCTAAAGGCGGAGTACAGGACGAAGAAGTACGTCGCAATCAGGGGGAGCAACAGCGCGGCACCGATCGACATTAGGTTCAGCGGGAGCGTCGATACGATCGCCTCCTCGACAGTCAGGCCCGCCGCCGGATCGATCGAGGGGTACAGTATGAACGCCACGAGCGCCACCAGCCCGTAGGTCAACCCGGCAGCCGACGCGAGCGCGGCGAGGTTCGCCTCTCGTCGGAGCGCAGCGGCGTAGCCCGCCGCGAGCGCGATCGAGGCGACGATCAGCGAGAGCGCGGGTGCCGACAGCAGAGCATCGACACCGGCTGGGAGGCGGATCGCGAGCAGCCCCAGGGTCGCGACGACAAGGAGAAGGTACGCGACGACCGCGCCGAGTCCGATCCGGCGCACGGATCCCGGAAGCGCCGACTCGGCCTTCAGCCGCAGGAACGCCGCCCCGGAGACGACGGTCAGCGCCGTGACGGTCGCCCCGACGACGGCGCCGACGAGCGTGACCGAGCGGGAACTCCCGACGAGCCAGTTGCCCGCGAACGCGCCGAGGAAGAATGGTGCCAGGACGCTCCCGGCGACGAACGACCGTCCCCACCACCGCTGCCAGGCGTCGTCGTGGCGCTGCTCGTACATCTCGGGCGCGAGTCCGCGAAAGATGAGCGCGCCGAGGATGCCGAACATAAGGAGGTAGTGGCGGCTGAAGAGGCCGGCGTACACCAGCGGGAACGCGGCGAACAGCGCCCCGCCGAAGACGACGAGCCAGACCTCGTTGCCGTCCCAGAACGGTCCGATCGCCGACAGCACCGTCTCGCGTTCCGTTTCACCGTCCAGCGTCGCAAAGATGGCACCCGCGCCGAAATCAAACCCGTCGAGGAACAGGAACGTCCCCAGCAGGGCGAATATCAGCGCGAACCAGAGCTCCGCGAGCGGGAGGTCGAAGAGCGGCCCCGCCGCGAGCGACCCAATGCTAATCATCCCCAGCGACCTCCGGGGCTGGCGTCTCGTCGTGGTTCCGACGGTCGGGGACCGAGTCCAGGTCGTCTTCACCTGGCGGTCCGCCGCGGATGATCCGCGCGACGACGTAGGCGTACAGGGCGAGGAGCATCGTGTAGACGCCGACGAATCCGAGGAGCGTCGTCAGGGCCTCGGTCCCGGTGAGGCCGGGCGAGACGCCCGCGCTCGTCTTGAGGACCCCCTGTATCACCCACGGTTGTCTGCCGACCTCGGTGACGACCCAGCCGAGCTCGACCGCGACGATCCCCAACAGGCTGGAGGCCATAAGCGCCTTATGGAGCAGGCCGTCCTCGAACAGCTCACCGGTGAGCCACCGGTAGCCGCCCCAGAACGCCAGCAGGATGAACCAAAAGCCCATCCCCACCATCGCCCGGAACGACCAGAACACGATCGCGACCGGCGGCGCCGACGACTCGAAGGAGTTCAGCCCGCGGATCTCGGCTGTCGGATCGCCCCCGCTGGCGAGCCAAGAGGCGCCGCCAGGAATGCCGATCCCGAACAGCTCCTTGGCGCGGGGATCGGTGAGCTGGCTCAGGTCCGTTGGGATCGCGAAGATGTACTCCGGGACGTACGCCTCGGTGTCCCAGACGGCCTCCATCGCGGCGAACTTCTGCGGTTGCGTCTCGTAGACGTGGCGCGCGTAGAGGTCCCCCTGGAGCACTTGGAGCGGCGCCGTGATCAGCAGGGCGACGAGCGCGATTTTGAGGGTCGTCTCCCAGAACGCTATGTTCCCGACGGGATATTCCCAGATATGGTGCCGGTAGACGTAGTACGCGGCGACGCCGGCCATAAACAGCGCGACCGACTCGACGGCGGCGTTCTGCATATGAACGAACATATACGGGAACCGGGGGTTCAGGTACGCTGCGATCGGGTCGGTGAGATGGACGATCGGCTGTCCGTTCTCGGTGGCGAGTTCGTAGCCCCGGGGCGTCTGCATCCACGAGTTCGCGATGAGGATCCACACCGCCGAAAGCCACGTCCCCAGCCCGACCGCGACGCTGGAGACGAGATACAGCCGGTCGGAGACGCGCTCGCGGCCGAAGACAAAGATTCCAAGGAAGGTCGCTTCGAGCATAAACGCCATCATCCCCTCGACGGCCAGCGGGCCGCCGAAGAGCTCGCCCGCGGCCGTCGAGAACGCCGCGAAGTTCGTCCCGAACTCGAATTCGAGGACGATCCCTGTGACGGTGCCGACGACGAACGAGATTGCGAAGATCTTGGTCCAGAACCGACGCAACTGTTCGTACACGGGGGCGCCGCCCCGAACGTCTCTCCACGTGAAGTAAATCAGGAAGGGAGCGAGGCCCATACTCATCACCGGGAAGATGATGTGGACGATGGTCGTGAGCGCGAACTGGAGCCGACTGGCGATTACTGGGTCGATCATAGGTTCGTCGGTTGGGGTGTGAGGGTCGTCTCGCTGTGCTGGGTGTGCTGGCTTCGCGCCTCTGGTCAAGACCTACCGTCCGGGCGGGGTTAACCCCCCTTTTGGCGCAGGACAACTGGCCGCACCGACCGTTGCGGGGTTCGAGGCCAACCTCCCTCCCTCCGAGAGCTGTTGTCCTGCGCCAACGGGCCCTTTTGGGCCGTGCGGCCGCGACTGTCGGGTATGGAAACGCGTCACGCCGTCTTGTCGCTCGTCGCGGTCGTCACGCTCGTGATGGCCGTCCGTACTGTCGTCGCCGGAACCAACGGCGAGATCGTGACGGTCGGTCGGCAGCTCGCCGTCGGCGGGATCGTCCTCGCGTTCGGTCTGGGGCTGTACAGGAACTGGGAGGCGGTCGGAAAGGAGTAAACAGCGGCGCCCGACCGTCCGACCGCGCCGCTGATTGTCGTGCGACAACTCAACACAAATACCCATCGATCGTGACGATCTACTACGGGTCGATATTGAATGAGCGACACACAACTCGACGCGGACGTGACCGTGAACGCGATCGGATCGTCCTGTCCCGGGCCGATGATGGACCTGATCGGCAAGGCGAAAGACGTCGATCCGGGAACGGTGATTCGCCTCCAGAGCTCGAACGAGGGGACCGAACCGGACGTCTCGGAGTGGGCGGCCGAGTCCGGAAACGAATTGGTCGAGGTGGTCGATCGCGGCGACCACTGGGACCTCTACGTACGGATCGATGACTGAGCGCGTCGTCATCGTCGGCGGCGGGACGGCGGGATCCGTGCTGGCGAACAACCTCGCCGACGAGGTCGCCGGAGCGATCGACGCGGGCGACACCGAGGTCGTTCTCGTCAACGATAGCGAAGACCACGTCTACAAGCCAACGTGGCTGTACGTCCCTTTTGGCGAGAAGACGCCGGCAGACGCGAAGCGCCCGTTGGCGGACCTTATCGACCGTCGGGTGGACCTCCTGATCGACCGGGTGACCGCCGTCGACACCGACGCGAAGACAGTCTCGTTCGCGGGCTCGCGGTCCGACCTCGGGTACGACCACCTCGTGCTCGCGATGGGAGCCCGCGTGACGCCGGACGAGACGCCGGGGCTGGCCGAGGGCGGACACCACTTCTACGGGCCCGAAGCCACCGAGGAACTCCGCGAAGCGCTCGCGGAGTTCACCGAGGGCCACCTCGTGATGTCTGTCATCGGCGTGCCGCATATGTGCCCAGTCGCGCCGCTGGAGTTCCCGCTGTTGGCGGACACGTGGTTCCGCGAGCGGGGCCTGCGCGAGGAGATCGACATCACGTATACATACCCCATCAACCGCGCTCACGGGATCCAGTCGGTCGCTGAGTGGGCCGGGCCGCTGATGGACGAACGCGACATCGACGTGGAGACGTTCTTCAACCCCGAGCGGGTCGACCCCGACGAGCAGGTGCTTCACACGGTCGAGGGACGAGAGCTGTCCTACGACCTGCTGGTGTCGATCCCGCCGCACGACGGGAGCGACGTCGTTCGGGAGGCCGGCCTGGGCGACGACGGCTGGGTCGACGTCGACCCGGCGACGCTGGAGGCGACGAACGCGGCGGACGTGTACGCTCTCGGCGACGTCGCCGACCTCCCGACGAGCAAGGCGGGGAGCGCGGCCCACTACGCGGCCACCTCGCTTGCGGACAGGCTGGCGAGCGTCGTCCGCGGGGAGCGCCCCACCGCGGAGTACAACGGCAAGACTGTCTGCTTCATCGAGAGCGGCGAGGACGAGGCGACCTACATCGCCTTCGACTACGAGGAAGAGCCGGCGCCGAAGCCGCCATCCAAACTGATCCACTGGTCGAAGCTCGGCTACAACCAGTCGTACTGGCTGACCGCCCGTGGGGTGTTGTGATGAGCGCGACCGACGAGGGAGACGGCAGCGCGGGTGTCGACGGGGACTCGCTCCCGCCCGAGGTCCACGAGGCGATCGCGGACAACCCCGAGACCGTCGCCGCCCTGCTGGAGCAGTCGGACCAACTGTCGACGCTCCTGGACGGGCTCGCGCTCGTCGAGGACGGCCTCACCGACGAGATGGTCGAGTCGCTCACGAGCGACGCGACGACCCTCGGGCTCGCCGCAACCGAACTCGCCGACCGGGAAACGGTCGAACTCGGCGCGGCGGTCGGCCAGCACGGCGACGACCTCGCCGACGCCGTCGAACGCGTCGCGATGCTCCAGCGGAGCGGCACGCTCGATCGGCTCGTCGAGGTCGCTGACGTGGTCGCGCTCCTGACTGACGCGATGGACGACGAGATGGTCGAGACGGCCGCTGCGACTGGTACCTCGCTGGGCGAAGTCGCTGAGGCGGCCGCCGACGATGAGGTGCGCCGCGGGCTCGTCCGGCTGCTGGAAGGCGTCGGTGCGGCCGGCGCCGACGAGGCCGAACCGATCGGCCCCATCGACCTGCTCGGGGCGCTGCGGGATCCCGAGGTCAAGGCCGGGATGGGTTACCTCGTCACGGTCGCCCGCGGTATCGGGGCCGCAGGCCCCCACGCAGACGAACCGGACAACGGATGACGACTGAGTATACAGTACGATGACATCTACAAGACCAACCGTTCTCGTCCTCGGCGCCGGTGCCGGGGGAACGATGACGGCGAACGCGCTCCGTCGGCGCATCGACGCCGACGTGACCGTGATCGACAAGAGCCGGACGCACAGCTACCAGCCCGCCTACTACCTGATCCCGTTCGACTATATGGACCTCGACGAGCACCAACGGGACACCCGGAAGTTGCTCCACGACGAGGTCTCGTTCGTCCGCGATGAGGTCGTCGGGGTCGATCCGGACGAACAGACCGTCACCGGGGAAGCCGAGGCCTACGAGTACGACATCCTCGTCTCCGCGGTCGGGAACGACCGCCGTCCGGGGGCGGTGCCAGGGATGCTCGAAGGCTGGAACCGGACGGATTCAGTCTATCCGTTCTATCACGCCTCCGCAGCGCGGGCACTCGGCGATGCGGTCGAGGCGTTCGACGGGGGACGGTTCCTCGTGACGGTTCCGGACACGCCGATCAAGTGCGGCGGCGCGCCGCTGAAGCTCACGATGCTGATGGAGGAGTACCTCCGCGACCGCGGCGTGCGCGAGGACACCGAACTCGTGATGACGAAGCCCGGCTCCGAGGTGTTCGGCACGGGACCGAAGGCCCCGTACCAAGAACGGATCAAGGAGATCTGGAACGATCGCGACATCACGTTCGTCCCGGAATTCACTGTCTCGGAGGTCGACTACGAGAACCGGACGGTCCACTCCAAGGAGGGCGACGCGCACGAGTACGACCTGTACGCGCCGGTACCGCCCCAGTACGGCCACGAGTTTGTCGTCGAGAACTCGCCGCTGACCGACGGCGGCGAGTACGTCTCCGTGGACGACCACACGTTGCAGCACGAGACGTACCCGAACGTATTCGCGCTTGGCGACAACGCCGACGTGCCGACCTCGCGGACCGCCTCGGCCGCGCGCAAGCAGTCCCACGTCGTCGTCGACAACGTCGAGCGGTACCTCGACGACCGGGCGCTGGCGTCCGACTACGACGGCTATACCGCCTGTCCGATCCTCGTCGAGAAGGGCAAGGCGATGATCGCGGAGTTCGACTACGAGGACGCCATCTCCGCGCCGATCGTGAGCCGACTCAACTGGATCCTCGACGTCAACGTAATTCCGTCGCTGTACTGGAACGTCTGGATGCGCGGCTACGACCCAGTTCCCTGAGCTTATGAGCGAGACACCATCCGACGCGAGCACGCTCGCGACCGACACCGGCGGGGAGGCCGACATCCAGGCGGTGGCCGCCCGCGTCGACGCGCACGCCGAGGACTTGATCGAGCTTCTGGACCTGCTGTCGGTTGTCCGTGGCCTGAGTGACGACCTGGTCCCGGAGCTGCGGACGGCAGTCGAAGAGAATCGTGAGCCGGTGGCCGACCTCCGGACCGCCCTGGAGAACGAAGAGACGATGCGGCTCGTCGAGCAGGTCGGCGATAACGCCGATGCGCTGGCAGACCTACTCGACCTAGTCGTCGTCGCGCAGGACCTCTCAGCAGAACTCGTTCCCGAGTTGCGCACCGTCGCCGCCGAGAACCGCGGCGAAATCGCACAGCTCCGGATGGCGTTCGAGCGCGAGGAGACACTCGTCCTGTTGCGCCGGCTCGGCGACAACACCGACACGTTTCTCGACCTGCTGTCGACGCTCGAGGTGGCCAGCGGCGCCCTAGCGGATGTCGCGCCCGAAGACGCGGCGGCCGCCGAGGCGGCGCATACGGACCTGCGTCGGCTCGCGACGGCGTTCGACCGCGCCGAGTCAGTCGACGCGCTCGTCGCCCTCGGCGAGAACATCGATACCGTCCGCGGGCTACTCGCGTTGGTCGAAGGGTTCGGCGATGCCACCGACCGGAGCACCGAGGAGTACTACCGGCTCGGCACGCAGTTGGGACAGGTCGCGGACGTGGCCGAGCGCGCGAGCGATCCTCGAGTCGTCGAGAGGCTCGACGCCGGGGTCAGTGCGTTCACCGACGAGACGGCTGACCGACAGGTCGGTCTGTTCGGACTGATTTCGGCACTCCGGAACGATGACATCCAGCGGACCCTCGGCACATTCGTCGAGGCAGCTGAGCGTGCGGGGCGTACGCAGGGACCGGACCAGTCCAACTGATAGTTGCTTGATCATCAACCAACACTAATGGGAGCCGCTGATTCTACTCGGTTGGGCTCATTTGAATCCGCATACAGCGACGGGTTTCACTGTGTGAGGGCTCGTTCGGTGTTGTAGACTGCCGCGGCGAGAGTGATTTCTCGGAACTGACGGTACCAGGCACGCGCTCGGACGGCGGTTATACGCCGTCCGAGCGCTTGATCACCGAGTTCACGGTCTCACAGACCGACCGCTGATTGTAGAGTTCATCGTTGATCCGCGCGTTGTGCGCGTAGTCGTAGGGTGCGAAGACGCGGTGCTTGATCAACGGTCTCACGCCTTCTGCGCGAAGCTCTTCTCGGAAGCTCATATCGTCGTAACCCTTGTCGGCGGCGAGGCTCCGCAGGTCGCCTGCGTTCCGCAGGGCGACCTGCGGGCCGACGTTTGTCCCGTTCGGCCACTTCGTGCTACAGTGAGCGTCGATAACCGTGCCCTGCGCGGTATCGTCGAGGCAGCACGGATCTGCATCGGCGTCGACTTCCCGAATCTCGCCTCCGCGGCCCTCGCCCGGTCGATGGAACGGTTCGTGCGCCGGCACGGTCGGCGGCGAGGCGTTCGCCTTCTACTGACGTTCGTGCGAGCTGACTTCGACGGCTCGATGATCAAAGCGCTCAGAGACAAGGGCTGGCACTGCGCCGGTAAAACGGAGCCCGGACAGGCAGGTAACCGACCCGACAAGCAAATCCGAGAGCGGCCGAAGTGGCGGTTTCTCTGTGAAGTTCCTGCCGAGTCCGAGCGGGAACAGACCTCACTCGGACGGTGGATCCCGTGACCACGAACGCTCGTCTTCGAATCTCCCTATCCCTCGACGCGCCGGTCCTCAAGGAACTGCTGCATCCGTTCAAGAGCCGCCTGTGCTTCCGAACGATTTGCCTCCAGGTTCTCCGCCGTTGGTTCTGGCAGCCCGAGCTCTTCTACGAGTAGAAGCAGTCGATCCAAGAGTGTGATCTCGAGTCGTTCATTGATCATTCCGATGCTTATCACATCCAGGTCCCGAAGATCGTCGTCCTCTACCTCGGCCACGAACTGGTCTTTCTCGGCAAGCAGACCCTCCATAATCGGGCTCCCTTGCTCACGGGGCTCCATATCGAGCACCGCGAAAATTTCCTCGATGCGGTCGATCTGGTCAACCGTGTCGCCTTCGTGGCCACCAAAGATTGCTCGTACCTCTTCGCTCGCAGCAGCATCGGAAAGATCGCTGTGCAGATCGAGGATTTCGATCTCGGCGTGGTAGAGTTTCCGGAGTTCCCGGTCGAACAGCTCGCGTTTCGATGTAATCGACATAACTCACACCCCCTCCAACTCCTCATCAAAGAGCTGGTCGCGCAGGCACTCCTGAACGACGTCTGTATCGACAGCGCCGCTTTCCATAAGCAGATAGAGACTGCCGGCGGACAAGGGTTCGTCCGACTGAAGGCCCTCGAGGAGTTCTGGAATCCCCACATCCGTCGCATCGATGTCCAGCGAGACCGCGTCGACGAGCAGCCCATCTCGATGCCCGGCGCGACAAAGGGCCGACGTGAACATGCGCTCCGGAACCGTCCCCTCCGATGTCTGCCCGTCACGCATCAGCGTGGCGATACCAATCGTCCGGAGGAGAAATGCGAGTCCATCACGGACACCGGCCTGGAGATCCTCGTCCGCGTTTTGCCAGTGTTGTCCCCCATCGGAGATCTCACCAAATATCTCCTGCCACTCTTCATCGTCGAGTTCGTCGAGCAGGATCGAGAAATCGAGCATCGAATTATAGACGCGTTCACGGATGTCGCGTCGGCGCTGATACCGTTGCTGTTTCGCGTGTTGCCCCTCGTAGACCTTTTCCCCGGTCAACCACCGCCGATCTTCGGTGGTGAGCATCGCGTTCTTCCTGCCGGCCATAAAGGCGATGAAGGGGGGAAGCAGAATAAAACCCCGTCAAAGTAAATCGATTCTAATAGACTACTGTGGGAAAACGATTTATTCTTTAGGAACAATGATGAAGTATGGTGCCAGAAAGCGACCGACCTCCGGTAGAGGGAAATAAGGAAGAAACAGAGGTTCCGATCGGTGACACTCGAGACGCTCTCGGGCAGAGCTACACTATGTGGCGCTGTAGCGAATGTGGAGAGATAGGTGATCTTACAGACAAAGAAGTCCTCCCAGAGCAGTGTCCGGACTGTAACGCATCGAAGGAAGCGTTATTCTACAGAGAAGAGGACTGACTCCACCGTCTTTTCTGTAGAATGGACGTCAAACTCCGGATGGGTACCGTCGCCGACGCAGGCCTCTCGCCAAACAGCACACCGACCCTGTTTGACCCTCCGAAGCTCGGCCAGAGCCCCGAAATACCAGCGCTGATCTGGTCGCTCTTATCGTTTACTACGGTCTATCAACGACAGTCAATCGGTGTATCGGACGGAAAGGTTCACAAATAGCACTATCTCACTGGGAACGATGGAAGAGGAGCACCGGGTAGATAAAGATCAATCAGATGAGCTGTCGGTATCGATGCCGACGCTTCGGGAGGCGACGTGGACCTGGGCGCGGGTTGCAGCATCCAGCTTCGGGGGACCGGCCGGCCAGATCGCGGTCATGTTCCGGTACGTCGTCGAAGAACGCGGCTGGGTGAGCGAGCGACGCTTCCTTCACGCCCTCAACTACACGATGTTGTTGCCCGGGCCGGAAGCCCAGCAGCTGTCCGTCTATCTCGGCTGGCTTCTCAATGGGACCAGAGGTGGGCTCATCGCCGGGTGGTTGTTCGTCCTCCCCGGCTTTCTCTCGATCCTCGCACTGAGTATCCTTTACGTTACCTACCGGGAACTCACGGTCGTGACGGGCCTGCTCTTCGGCCTCAAGGCCGCCGTGCTCGTGATCGTTTTCGCGGCCGTCCTCAGTCTGAGCCGGCAAGTGTTCGAGAACCGGGCGATGGTCCTGCTCGCCGTCGCTGCGTTCATCGGCATGTACGTCTTCAATGTCTCGTTCCCCATCATCGTCATCGGCGCAGGGCTGATCGGGTATCTCGGCTACCGACTCGCACCGGACACGTTCACCGTGATGACCGGGCACGACGCGGACGCCACCACAGCAGTCATCTCCGATGCGCCAGCCGACGGCCGCCCATCCAGACGGCAAGCGTTGGGGACGCTAGCCACCTGGCTGGTCGTCTGGTTCGGGCCGCTTCTCGTACTCGGTGCCCTCCTCGGCCGCAGCAACGTCCTCGTTCAGGAAGGACTGTTCTTCAGTCTCGTCGCGGCGGTGTCGTTCGGCGGAGCGTACGCGGCGCTCGCGTATGTTGCCCAAGAGGCGGTCCTCACCTACGAGTGGCTGCTGCCCGGCGAGATGCTGGATGGTCTCGGATTCGCAGGGACGACACCGGGGCCGCTCATCCAGGTTGTCCAGTTCGTCGGGTTCATGGGGGCCTACCGGAACCCAGGCACCCTGGATCCGTTGGTCGCCGGTATCGCAGGCTCGGTCGTCGTCACGTGGGTGAGCTTCGTTCCGAGCTTTCTGTGGATCTTCGTTGGCGCCCCGTACATCGAATACCTTCGTGGTCGAACATCTATCACGGCGGCATTATCGGCGGTCACCGCCGCCGTCGTCGGCGTCATCGTGAACCTCGGCCTCTGGTTCGCCGTCCAGACACTCTTCGATTCGACTATTCTCGTCGACAGCTACGGAATGCAGCTACTTCTTCCGATCGTAACATCGGTCAATCTTCCGGCGCTCTGGATCGCGGGACTCGCTGGAGTCCTCCACCTCCGATTCAACCAGAGTGTCCTCCGGACGATCGGGGTCGGTATCGTCGCAGGTATCGTCTACGAACTACTGGTCGCTCTCTGACCCCCTGCCGAGCGACCCGTCGAAACTGGCACAGGGACAGAGAGGTTTATTATCCAATAAACGATTCCGGGGCGTTCTCGTAGAGTTCCCACATCGTGACTGCGGCGTCCCGGACATCGTCAGCCCGCGGATGGGACTCGTCGACGAGGTCGTTCCAAGTGAGCAATCCCGGGAATACGAGGGGCAGCGTGTACGTTTCGATACGGTCCCAGTCAGGTGTGGCGCCGGTGAACTCCGTCGCAACGAGTTCGGTCGGTCCGGCCGTATACTGGTCGCCGGCGTAGTCGGGTTCGGCCCCGAGTCCGAGCTTGTAAGGGTACCCGACCCAGTGCCAGCGCTGTCCGGCGCCGTGGTGGACGGCCGGCGTCCAGGTGTAGACCCCGCCCGGTTCCAGCTGCGTCGTATCCAGCGGATGGTCTGTCTGCAGGTCGCGCCACATCTCGACGACCCACTCGCCATCATCCCAGACCCCACTCGCCTTCCAGTCCGCCGCGCTCCCCACAGGGTCGCGGAGCGGCCGGCGTGGAATCATCGCTCCTTCCCACTCCGCGACGGTCGGGTCGAACGGCACGGCGTCCTCCATCTCCAGTGCGTACGTGCCCTCCTGCTGATCGGGGAACGTCCCGTCACGAATCTCGTGGTAATCGAGTGCTCCACCCTCCACGACCGCAGGGTCCCACATGAGCTCGGGGCCGTCCTCGGGATCCCACTCCTGAGTTGTGTACGTGTTGTGGCCCTGGTCGCTGTGGCGATAGTCGAGGACGTGGTGGTCCGTGCCGAATCCCCTGGGATTGCTCCGGTGGGCCCGCCACATCGGGAGGTCGAGGAACACGCCCTCTCGCTTGAGACGTTCGAGCTCCGTTTGCGATTTCATTTCCCGCCAGTCGTTTTCCCACCACTCGCCATCGCAGGCTTGCGGAATGTACTTCCGGATATCTGTCTTGTCGAGGCCATCCGGGCCGAAATGCTCGTGCGCCTGTACCTCGGGTTCCGGAACCTCGCTGGGCAACGACCGCATTCCGTCGTGGACAGTCAACCAACCGCCGAACTCCTCGAAGCCCCTGACTGAGCCGTCGTCGAGCAGAAAACTCACGCGGTCCTCGTAGAACCCAGTGTGCTCTGGGTTCTCGGTAGCGGTCACCCACGGCGACGGATCCGCGAACTGCCGCCACTCTCCGTCCTGATACACCAGCATGTCGTGGATCCACCCGCCGGGGTGGGGCTGATCCCAGCGGAATCGGAAGTAGATGCGGTCCGAACTGAAGGCGATCTGTGTATCCAAGTGTTTCAACGTCTCCGCTGGCAGCCAATCCTCAGTCATCGTGGACGGCCCCCTGGAATCGCAGACCATCGAGGTATAGTCACGGGTTGGTGGCTAGGTTTCTGGTTCATGGGTGTGGACACACTCGGTAAATCTGTTTGAGTTAGCCGTCCATAAGAATCTATATACCCGGGCGTTCACGTTGTGAGTATGATGAGCGGGTTCCCCATTCGAACAACAGGCAGTATTCCAGGAAACGTACGTTTGCGGTGGACCGAATCACATGACCAAACACGGCATACTCCCAAGAACCTATGAGTCAGGAACAGGTTTCCGTCGACGTAGAGGAAACGGGCCCACTGGACACCTTCCGGCAGTTCTTCGCCCTCGAGCGGGACGTGCTGGTGCTGTCGCTGGCGATGTTCGCGTTCAGCCTCGGCTTCCAGATGACCAGTCGATTCATCCCCGAGTACATCGTCGCACTCGGGGCGTCCGGATTCGTTGTCGGTCTTTTCGGGACTGTCAGCAATATCGTCTCGGCAGTGTTCCCGTATCCCGGTGGCGCTATCTCGGACCGCATCGGCTCGCGATACGCGCTCACGCTGTTCGGGTTGATTTCGACTCTGGGCTTCGGCGTTTGGTTGGTCGCACCGAACCTCGGCGTGATCACGATTGCCAGTGTGACGATCCCACCCTGGATCTGGATCTTCGTCGGGCTGCTGCTCGCGCAAGGCTGGAAGTCATTCGGGTTGGGTGCAACGTTCGCCGTCGTCAAGCAGGCGACCGATCCCTCCAGGCTGGCTGCTGGCTTCGCCAGCACTGAGACGTTCCGCCGGACAGCCTTCCTCATCGGGCCGGTACTCGCGGCCGTCCTCATCGGCTTCCACCCGGACTTCACGGTGAGTTTCCAGTACGTCCTCGCCGTCGCCGTCGTCTTCGGAATCATCGGGACAGTCGCTCAGCACGTCCTCTACGACGCCAGCGAGGACACCATCGGCGACTCCTTCGAGGGGGTGGCACAGATTCGGGCAGACCTCCGCGAGATGCCGTCGGCGCTCCGGCCGCTGCTCGTCGGTGACACGCTCGTCCGGTTCGCCAACGGGATGGTGTACGTCTTCTTCGTGCTGGTGATCACCCAGTTCTACCAGGTTGGCTTCGAGACGACCGTCTCACTGGCTGGCTTCTCATATGCGATCGATCTTTCGCCGGAGGCGTTCTTCGGGTACCTGCTCGGCGTCGAGATGTTGATTGCCCTCCTCTCGATGGCGCCAGCCGCGAAAGTCGCCGAGCGAGTTGGCCTCAAGCCCGTCGTCGCGCTTGGGTTCGCAGTCTACGCCCTTTTCCCAATCGTACTCATCAGTGGGCCAGAGGTTCTCACGTCGGTGATGCCGCTCTCGTGGGCGATGATCCTCATCTTCGCGTTCTCCGGGCTTCGCTTCGCTGGTTTACCCTCACACAAGGCATTGATCGTCGGACCCGCCGAGGCCGACGCCGGCGGCCGCGTGACGGGTACCTACTACCTGCTCCGGAACACGGTCGTTATTCCGAGTGCGGCTCTTGGTGGCTATCTGTGGGAATTCGTGAATCCGGAGATCGCGTTCACTATCGCGGCCGTGATCGGTGTCATCGGGACGGGCTACTTCCTCGCATTCGGGGAAGAGTTCGAGGCGTACGTATGAGGAGGAACGGCTCCAGTATCTGTCCCGATACCCACTTCAGATTCAACAGTCTCGATCAGAGGGACCCTGATTCGTGAAGGCACCATCGTTGGAGACAGTTCGAGCTACAGGTCGGCGCCGGTCGGTTTTGCTTGCTCTCCTGCTTCTGTGCAGTACTGCGTTCACAGGACTAGCAGTCACCGCTGATACATCCGAGTCGGTCTCCCAAACAGGGGAAACGTACCCCGGCGCGACTCTCATCAGCGTTCAGGACTACGAGTACGACGGCCGACTCATCGAGGTCACTCAAAACGGAACCGTCAACTGGGAGTTCGATCCGCCGAACTCACGAGTGTTCGACGCCGAGTATCTCGACAACGGGAACGTCCTCGTCGCCGTCGCCACGCGCGAAGACCCACAGAACTGTCCCCCCGAGCATCTGGCCCAGCGGGAGGAGGAATGTGTCCATAACCGCGTCCTCGAGCTTGACGGGGATGCGCTCCAACACAACGAAACCCAGATCGTCTGGCGATACACCTGGTACGACGAATTCGTCCAACACCACGAGGTCCACGATGTGGACCGCCTCGACAGCGGGGAAACAGCGATCATCGACATGGGGAACAACCGAGCGTTCACCGTCGCACAGAATGGGTCGATTACCTGGAACTGGAACGGGACAAAGCGACTGGGCGAAGGATCAGAGTTCGACCAGCAATACGGGAGTCCCGAGCGACAGGGGCCCGAAAGCGACTGGACCCATATGAACGATATCGACCAGTTACCAAACGGGAACTTCCAGCTCTCGATCCGGAATTTCGACGTGATCGTCGAGGTGAATCCCGAGACTAATCGAATCGTCGATGTCATCGGCCAGCCGGGGAATCACAGCTTCCTCTACGAACAGCACAATCCGCATCGCCTGACGGAGTGGGGGACGGTCCTCGTTGCCGACAGCGAAAACGACCGAGTCGTCGAGTATGATCTCGAGAGCGGAACCGCAGTCTGGACGTATGGCGGTGACGACATCCTCCAGTGGCCGCGTGATGCGGATCGGCTGCCGAACGGCAACACGCTGATTGCCGATTCCCTTCACAATCGCGTCATCGAAGTGAATACAGCAGGAGAGATCGTCTGGGAGTACTCGGGTGTCCAGCTCCCGTATGCTGTAGACCGGAAAGGCGTTCCCGAGGAACGTGGAGAAACCGTGCCTGGCTGGCAGCTAGAAGGGCGGACGGAGAACGCGAACGCGGCTGTTGGCTTCGTCCGCCAGGTCGAGGGATGGGCGTCGTACGTATTCCCAGTCTGGATGAAGCTTCCAGAACTCCTCTCGCTCGTCGGGATCGGGGTAACTACTGTGGCGCTCGTGGTTGATTTCACCTGGCCGTTGGTTTCCCGAAGGCTTCAGTCAGACGAGGATTGAAGCGCGACTGGCCAGCGTCCCACAATACGGTGTGACCCGGTTCCGGTCATCCATCCGTTCTGTTCGGTCGCCATCCACGCAGATAGGCAACGCAAATTCCACCAGCGATCGCGCCAAACGGGAGTGAGAGGGTTCGTACGAGGAGGACAGCTGCTGTCGCGCTAACGCTCGGGGCGCCAGTAACGAGGACCAGTGCTCCACCCAACAGCAGGTCGTATGCCCCGAGGCTCCCCGGAATCGGGACGACGCTAGCAACCTGTGGGAGCGGGATGATGACCAGAATTGGGAGAAACACACTGTTGCCACCCAATCCTGAGAGGGCGATCCAGAGCGCAGTGGCCGTCAAGAGCTGTTCAACGAGTCCTCCCACTGCAATAAGGACTAGTAGTCCGGGTGTCTCTCGGAAGTCGACGATGCGTTGCCAATACCGATCGACAGCATCCGCGACGATCGCATGGTCATATGGTTGGTCGCGGTAGAGGCCAGAAACCCGTGTGACAACCGGTGTAAGCCCTGCGACGAGACCAGTCGAGAGATATGTTCGCGACCGAAGAATGACGCCACCAAGAACTACGAGGCCAGTAATCGAGACTCCCAGTGTGAGTAGAACTGGTGTTACTTCGGGGGAACCAGCGAGAATGAACAGTCCGGCGAGACCGGAGAAGATAACCTGTGATCCTGATTTTACGTATTTCGCGGTCGAACGGACCCCGAGTGCATCCGAATACCCAGTCCCCGTCGCGACGCTGAAAAATCGTGCCATAATCGGCTCCGAACTGACCGGTCCGGCTGGACTGAGTATATCGAAAAAGTCGCCTGCGAGTGCAAATTGAACGCTCTCCGGCCCGGAGAGTCCGTCGCCCAGCGGTTCAATTGAGGCCCACACACCAATTGCGTCCGCCAACCCCTCCAGAATTACGAGGAGGAGGACGACTCCGACCACCCACGGGCTGACAGCGATCACTCGATTGAGTACCGTCTCTGCACCGACTGTGTAGAGATATCCCCCCAAAATGAGACCGCCCATACCGACACCAACAATAAACCGAACCGCTCGTCGCACAGGTTATATCCTCCTCTGAGCAGTAATTGAGTGATTCAGAGTCGATTCCAGATAGTGTACTGATTGCACGTGCTGGTTGACGAGAAGCTAGTTCTGATTAAAGCACATTCGCATTTGTCGACACCTTCGCGATACCGAACCCGACAGTGACAACCGACTGCGCAAGGAGAACAGCGAACGGTATCCGGAGATCACGTTTGAAGAGCAGTCCCATTACGTCTCCGTACTGGGGTCTCCGTCTGTCTCCGTTGCCTCCAGCTCATCGAAGAAGGCAGTGACGCGACGTTCGATCTCGTCACGCTGTCCGCGCATCTCGTCGACGTCGTCACCGCCGGGATGTTCAAGGTCCCACTGCTGGCTCTGACCGGTCCAATCAGGCGGTCGGAACTCATCCACTGAACACCCCATCGTGACGACGGAATCAACGTCCTCGATATCGTCGGGCGTGATCTTCCTGGGCGTTCGGTCGCTGATATCGATATCACGCTCTTGCATCGCGTCGATGACCGCTTGATGGACGTGATCGGCCGGGTCCGTTCCACCGGTCACGATGTCGATATCGAGCCCTCGTTCACTACGTTCCCGCTCTGCAAACGCCGTCGCCATCTGGCTCCGGCCCGCGTTCCCCTTACAGACAAATGCGATCCGATCAACAGACATACTCCCAGTTAGACTGCTCGCAGTAAATAGATTCTCATAAGCCGTATACTACAACAGATATACGAATGGTAATAGTTAGCTTGATGTTATACAGAACATGTTGTGATGAAGATCTCCCTTATTCGGCTTTAGGTAGTTCCGGCCTGATAGCGATTTATTTTATCTATTTATTGATGTTTCTTCGGTGAGAAATCTTCCGCCAACAGGAGAAGTCGATGATAAAGTGACCTCGATTACGTGCAGATTTGGGCGGGTTCATAGATTAACCAACGCAGAGTGACTCACCCCCAATTGTTGGTTAACATGGTGTTGTTTTTGCGCCCGGGAGAGGGGCGCAGGGCGCGAGACGATGCAGTCGCACCTCGACGAGGGTTCCTGAAGTGAGGTGACCGAAATGAAAGATCCAGAGTCTAGAACCATCTTCGCTGGCGTCGATGGACGTACCGACACCGAACTGCCCGAGTGGTACCGACAGCGTCACGGGGATGCAGACCCCGTGACCTTCGCCGAGGCGATCCGTGACCTCCCGCAGGCCGTCGAGACAACCGTGGCATACCCTGCACCGAGCGACATCTACCTCTCTTAGAGGAAGAACCACGTCCACTTTCACTTCGGTTGGCTTGTGATTATGCCATTTCAGAAGAGTAATTCAGACATGGCGAATCAGGTCACTCGCACCTACGTTGCGACCATCCGCAACCACCAACAGGTGTGTGAGGAGCTTGATTCGCTCGGGTTCGCTGCCTCGAAACTCTGGAACGTTGCTCGGTGGACAGCTGATCGAATATGGCACGAAACCGGACGTATTCCGGGCCACGCCGAACTGTCCGCGTACCTCAAAAAGCACGATCGCTATGCTGACCTCAACGCAAAATCAAGTCAGCGAGTAATTCAAGAACTCGCTGAGGCGTTCCGTGCCTGGTACACAAAACGACAGAACGGCGACGAGACAGCGAATCCACCCGGATATCGGAAACGCGGAGATGAGCACCCACGGTCGACGGTCACGTTCAAACAAAGCGGGTTCAAGCACGACTCGAAGCACAGCCGCGTTCGTCTCTCGAAGGGCCGGAATTTCAAAGAGCATCGGTCGGACTTCATCCTCTGTGAGTACGAGGCCGATCCGGAGGCACGTATCGAGAACATCCAGCAGGTGCGTGCCGTCTGGAACAGCGGACGAGAGGAGTGGGAGCTGCATCTCGTGTGTCGAGTCGAGTTGGAGGATGTCGACCCACCCGGTGAACGAACCGCTGGGATCGATCTCGGAATCAACAACGTCGCGGCCATCTCGTTCGGTGACGAAGCCATCTTGTATCCCGGCGGGGCGCTCAAAGAAGACGAGTATTACTTCGGCAAAGAACGAGCGAAGTGCGACGGCCCAAACTCGCACGAAGCTCGCCGGCTCAATCAAAAGTGGGCCAACCGTCGAACTCACTTCCTGCATACGCTCTCAAAGACAATCATCGACGAGTGTGAACGCCGCAACGTCGGTACGGTCGCTGTCGGTGATCTGTCCGGGATTCGTGAGGAAGAAAGCGGTGAAGTGACCGATTGGGGATCGAAAGGGAATCGGTCGCTCCATCGCTGGGCCTTCGATCGGTTCATCACGATGCTCGAGTACAAGGGTGAAGAGCGCGGCATCACTGTCGAAACGGTCGACGAACGGAACACGTCGAAAACGTGTTCTGGGTGCGGTCGGGTCGACGCGAGCCAACGGGTCGAACGTGGCCTGTATGTCTGCGATGGGTGTGGAACCGTCGCCAACGCGGATATCAACGGAGCAGAAAACATCCGGCGCAAACTCGAAACCGCGAAAGTACCTCCGAGTCCAACAGACTCATCGTCTGTGGATAGGAGTAACGGCTGGATGGCACAGCCGGCAGTCCACCTGTTCGATCGCGAAAGCGGCCGGGTCAGACCGAGAGAACAGGTCGTTGACTGTAAACCATAATATCCCAATCTCGGGAAACCCCAGCATCCACATCGGGAAGGATGCCATCAGAATCCCTACACCGACTCAGAATTGAAATAATCCCTTCGACGTACACTCTTACCGTGGTATCACTACGTTTTGCTAACTAAGTGGGCTATACAAACCTATCAGTAGAGGGTGTTTCAAGACAGGGGTTTATTTACCCCACGAGGGGTGAGGGGATTCACTCCTCTCGTGGTAATGATGGAAGAGACGCCAGACCGATCTGGGGGAGAAATTCGTAGTCCACAGAGAGGCAATTTCACGAGAATAGAGCGACTGGAGTGGCACCTCACCACTGCTTTGGCAAGTGCTGAAGCAGCGGACACAAAGGCTCATCTCCGACAGGCACTTGCCGAGTGCCAAGACCTCCCGCCGACACCACTCATTGAGTGTCCACTCTGTGGGAAAATCGGGCTGCCAGAGCGTATCCAAGCTCACGAGTGCCGATAACCGTGGCGTCGTTTTTTGCGCCACAATGGGTGGAGGCGCAGACCAGAACGCACCGCGCCTTCGGAGGATCTATGAAAGACCCAGAGACAGCTACGGTCTTCGCAGGCCTCGACGGGCGAACCGACACTGAACTACCCGAGTGGTACGCCGAGCAACACGGCGGTCCCGAACCGAGCAGCTTCAGTGAGGCGATTCGGAACCTACCGCAGGCAGTCGATACAGCAGTCGCGTATCGCAACCCGTACACCGACGAGTGGGTCGAGACGGAGCGGTTCAATGCGCTGGTGGAGCCAAGTCGCGCTCGGGAGGCGGCCCGAGATGGGGAGGTAGAGGCGGACCCGTTGTTCCACGTGCCCACCGACTCATACGCGATCATCAACCCGGTCGACGTCTACGGGCCGCTGGAAGAGGTCCTCCGCAAGGAGACCATCGACGAGACGCCGCTTGGCGAGGTGCTGTTCGGCGAGATTCGGCGCTACCGCGGGGGCGGTGAGGTCCATATGGACATCATGTTCGACGGCCTCGAGGTGCGCCTGCCGGGCCGGTCGGACCCGATCACGATGGGCGTCACGTCGGGCTACGACTTCTTCGGCGAGCACGCGGTCTACGTCGAGGGGTTCGCTCAGGATGGGTACTGGGTGGTCTGAGAAGGAGGGAATAGGAGTGATGCTAGTTTCACATTCACCGTGGACGGGTCGCCTTCAAGTGATTTTAGCCGTAGAAACATACGGGCGATGAAGAGGACAAACACCTTCGAGGTGTGCCCACGTTCACCCGAAGATGAGCAACTGCTCCGTGACTTGCTGGACGCATCGGCCGCTTTGTGGAACGAGGTGAACTACGAGCGGCTCATCAGATACGATGACAAAGCCGGGTACGAGAACGAGGGTGTGTGGGATGTAGATACCGGCCATCTCGAAGGGAAGTACAAAGGCGTCCTCGGAGCATCTACGTCCCAGCAGGTAATCCGGAAGAATTCAGCAGCATAGCGGTCCTTCTTCCAGATGAAGGATCAGTACTACGATAAGTCAGATGAGTCCATCACAACTCACCCGGACCCACCGGGATTCCGGGGGAACCAGGACGAGGGACGAGATCTCCAGACGGTGATTCGTAACGATGCGTACACCATCGAATGGGGCAACCGCTCCAGATTGGAGATACTCATCGGGAAGCAGCTGAAAGGGAAATATGGTCGGACTGGGCGACTCCGTCTGGAAGTGTCCGGGAAGCCGAAGTGGACAGAATACGACTCACAGGGCCGATTAAACCTGCGGTACGACGAGGTTGACGACACGTTCAGAGCTTCGCAGCCCGTAACTGTGCCAGAGGACACACGGGCAACTCCACTGGCCTCTGAAAAGGCCGCTCTGGACGTGGGTGCGAACAACCTCGTCGCCTGTACGACAACGACCGGTGAACAATACCTGTATGAAGGTCGTGAGTTGTTCAAGCGATTCCGCGACACAACACACCGGATTGCCGAGTTGATGACGAAGCTTCCAGCTGGGCGATCCAGTAGTAACCGTATTCGGCGACTGTATCGAAAACGGACTCGCCGACGGGACCACGCACAAGAAGCGCTGTGCCGGGACCTCCTTGAACGACTGTACCACGAGGGCATCGACACCGTGTATGTCGGGGATCTCACCGGTGTACTGAGTACGCACTGGTCGGTAGAGGCAAACGCGAAGACCCACAACTTCTGGTCGTTCAAGAAATTCACCGACCGGCTGGCTTGTACCGCTGAGGAGTACGGTATCACAGTCAGCATCAAGTCTGAAGCGTGGACCAGTCAGGAATGTCCAGACTGCGGGTCCACAGATCTCACGACTCGACAACAGGACACGCTGACCTGTTCGTGTGGCTTTCAGGGTCACGCGGACCTCACGGCCTCAAAGACGTTGCTGGAGCGTCACATAAACAACCCAGTACGGCTGATGGCACAGCCCGTGCGGTTCGAGTGGGACGACCACGAATGGTCGGAGTCGCCACGCTCTCACCGTCCCAAAGAACAGCGCACAGACCGGAGTACTATCCATCCGGATAGGAATATTGCCTCTAGAGGATCCTCGTAGTGGGAACACTCATAGGGGAAACCACGTCTGGAAAGCCGTGGAGGATGTCAATGTTCAACACGATGCGCTTTTCGGCTCAGAATCCATCGGTCTTGTTGAAACCCTCCCTCGGTGATAGGTTTCAGTAGTCCTGCTGAATACAGAACGCAAGTCGGTCACGCGACAATAGCTGAAATAGACAGGAAAGAATCGCTAAGTCCAGCCCATCACCAAGACTCAGTAACCGCATGGCAAAACTTTAGTTTGGTTAGTTCAAGTCTGTTTGTGTTACTGTTTGCAGAGTCAGGAGACAGAGATTCATGAAATTCGTCCTCACAATCGGCAATACCGAGACCGCACGTATCGATGGAATCAGCGCAGCAGGGGCCAACCCGGATTTGATGCTCCATACACCCAGCGCGGACGCCGAGATTCTCAGTTATGGCCGGCCGACGCAGGCTCCCGTGGTGCCAGTCAGTCCAACGGGGTGTCCAACCCCCGCTGTGGTGTCGCGTGCAGCGAGGGAACTGCTGGAATTCGAGAGCGTTGTTCTGAACGCAGGAACGGCGAAACCGACCACGGCACCGACGGTTACAGTACCCGGTTCTACGGGACAGGATATACGGGAGGAGACGGCCGTCCCGGACGCAGCGGAGAAGTTTGACGCTGCACGGAAGTATGGGAAGTCACTTCCCGATGACGAACTCGTTGTCGCAGAGACGATCCCCGGAGGCACGACGACCGCAATGGGTGTGCTGACAGCCCTCGGCGAACCCACAGCCGTCTCCTCGTCACTGCCAGAGAACCCGCTCGAACTCAAGCGATCCGTGGTTGCTGATGGACTTGAAGCGAGTGAGCTTGCCGAGGGCGACGCTGCTAGTGAACCAGTGAATGCCGTCAGGGCCGTCGGCGACCCCGTGTTAGCTGCCGTGTCGGGACTGACGGTAGGGGCGCTCGAATCAGGGACGGACGTGACGCTTGCCGGTGGGACTCAAATGAGTGCTGCGGCTGCGCTCGTGCGTCACTACGGTGTGGAGGCACCGCTATCCCAGACCACGACATCGTTCATTGCTGATGACAACAGTGCGAACGTCCGCAAGTTAGCCGACGCACTTGACCTTGATCTCACGGTGACGAATCCCGAGTTCGCTCGAACCGATCACCCTTCCATGGACGCGTACATTCGTGGCGAAGCGAAGGAAGGGGTCGGAATGGGGGGAGCCCTCGCGCTCATCACGGGTGAGATAACTGCCGACTCTGCGGTTACGATGGCTGATCTTCACGAGCGAATTGTTACAGTGTACGATCGGCTGCTTGCGGACGCGCCCGAAGATCACCCTGCAGCGAATCCGGACAGTAATGTCGCATAAGAGTGTGCACAGGGGCAAAACGAAATTGTAAACGAGACACCTCATATCTGAAACCTCGCGGGTCAATCCGCCACCCTGCGTAGCAGGAGTTCCCTGATTTCACCGTGAAACAAACGCGACTTCCGTGCTGAACCCATGCTCTGTATCTCGCACGCCGTTTTTATCAGCTTCTAAAGATTTCAACAGAGCCAATCCATCCCGTCGGCGACGTGCGGAACTTCCGGACCTGGTGGGACGAGATCCTCGCACAGGTCGAACTCGTCGCCGACGACCTCTTCGAGTTCATCCGTGACGCCCAAGACATCGACCTCGACTTCTCTGAGCTCCCGTTCACGGTCACGGAGTTCTACAGCCTGCTGGGCTTCCCGGACTACCTAGCCGAGCGCGCCGCGAGCGATGCGGAGGCCAACGCTGTCTCGCCCGTCGAGATCGATATGTGGACGCTACATTCCGGCGCGACGTACGCGCTGACCCACTTCTTCCAGGGCAAGGAGGGTGCGTCGCTAGACGGCTACGTCCGCACGGCCAACGACATCCTGTTCAACCCGGAGGGTACCATCGAGCGTGTCGAGCGAGCCTACGAGGAGCAACTGGAGGCCGACGGCGACGACGGGTCGCAGGCGTCGCTCGCCGGCGAGCGGGCACTCGCGACCATCGAGCGCGTCAGCGATGACTTGCAGGAGAAGGTCGACCAGTTCGAGGAGCGGGAGGATGTGCTCCGTGAGCGGTTCCAGGACGCGATGATCTGACGTGGCGACGGAGCTGTAGTCGGCGGTTTGTTTCTCTCGCCCCCGAGGGGTGGAGGTCAACGGAGATGGGCCAGTCTACAGATACCGACGAAGGCGATGACGGGTTCCCGCCTGAGAAACGCCTCGAAGCGCCGAATCATCGTCTGATCGAGGCGGGAATCGCGACGATACCCGATATGGAGACGCTCCGGGAATGCGTCGCCTACGAGAATACCAATCAGAATCGACCGCAGATTCTGCGCCGTCTCGAGTGGAAGGCAGCAGAGTTACGAGAAGCACAGAAGGAAGACGAGTAGAGTACTCTACTCTGCTGTGCTCATCTCATCGAACAGCGACTTGACCCGCTGCTCGATATCGTCACGAATCTCGCGCACCCGATCAAGGTCCTGGTCGTCAGGATCTTCCAAGGCCCAATCCCGGACATCAACTTCGTCGCCGACATCGCCGACATCGAGTGTCGAACAGCCCATCGTAGCGACGTAGTCACAGGACCGTAATTCCTCAAGCGAGATCTCGCGGGGAGTCCGATCGGAGAGATCGAACCCCGCTTCGTCCATCACCTCGACGACCTCGTCATGTACGTGGTCGGCTGGGTGGGTGCCTCCAGTGAGGATTTCGACACGGTCCTCGAGCCCACGCCGGTCTCGTTCACGTTCTGCGAAGGCCGTGGACATCTGTGAACGGCCAGCGTTCTGGACGCACATGAAGGCGATACGAATCGGGTCATCTGCTTCAGTATTGGCTGACATGTTTCTGTTAATCGTCAGTCGTCGGCTCAGGTGCGGATGAATCGAGATTTCCAGTATCGAAGCCACCCCAGTCGAACTTTCGCTGGAAGTACAGCGCGACGTTGACCAGCGCAAGCAGGACGGGGACCTCGATGAGTGGGCCGACAACCGTTGCGAATGCGACACCGGAGCCGACCCCGAACACCGCCACGGCAACGGCGATGGCCAGCTCGAAGTTGTTCGACGCCGCCGTGAATCCGATGGCCGTCGTCGTCGAGTAGTCCGCACCGATTCCCCGCCCCATCCCGAAGCTCACGAGGAACATCACGACGAAGTAGATCGTCAGCGGCACCGCGATCAGGAGAACGTCGCCCGGCGAGGCGACGATGGCGCCGCCCTGTGTGGCGAACATCACGATGACGGTGAACAGAAGCGCAACCAGCGTTAGCGGGTCGATCTTCGGGATGAACTCATCATCGTACCACGCTTCACTCTTGACGCGAGTTCCGACGTACCGGGTGAGGAATCCCCCGGCGAACGGAATCCCGAGGAAGATGACGATCGCCTCGAATACCTGCATCGGCGTGATGTCGAACGTCGTGATGCCGGCGACGAGTGACTCCATCCCCAGTAGCGGCGGGAGAAAGAGCGCGAAGAACCAGACGTACACCCCGTAGGTGACAATCTGGAACAGGCTGTTAAACGCAACCAGCCCCGTCACGTACTCGGTCGACCCCTCGGCGAGTTCGTTCCAGACGAGCACCATCGCGATACACCGGGCCATCCCGATGAACACGAGCCCGAGGAAGTATTCGGGCCGCGCAGGAAGTCCCGGAACGAGTCCGCTGAAGAAGACGACCGCGAGCCCGAACATCAGCGTCGGGCCGATCAGCCAGTTCTGGACGAGGCTCAACCCGAGGACTCGCCAGTTGCTGAAGACGGTCCGAAGTTGCGAGTAATCGGCCTTCGCCAGCGGCGGATACATCATCGCAATGAGGCCGATCTCGACGAGATGGAAGTTCTGAATCGGTTGGGTCACCGAGGGGGCGACGAAGCCGAGCCCGACGCCGATCGCCATCGCCCCGAAAATCCAGACGGTGAGGTACTTATCGAGAAAGTCCATCGACCGCGGGTCGCCACAGCTCTCACAGTCACAGTTGGGGCCGTGGTCGTGGGCATCGACGTTACTCATCGGTCACGCTCCCCTCGAGGACAGTAACGAGCGCGACAGCCCGGTTGGTAGCGCGGTATTTCTTCCACCGGCCGTCCTTCCGGCCGTCGACCAGGCCTGCATCGACGAGTTTCGAGAGCGCGTGGCTGAGCCCGCTCTCGGTCACGTCAACGACCGCATTCAACTCACAGACGCAGAGTTCCTCTTGTGCGGCAACGAGCACACGGACCAGCGTATATCGTGTCTCGTTGGAGAGTGCCGAGAGCACATCGAGTTCAGCCTCTACCTGCGCAGTCCCGAGTGCTGCTTCGAGGGTACTGAGCTCGTCGAGTCGGCGCTCGACGTCCTCGCTGCGACACTCCTCAAGTTCGTCGTCGAGATAGCGTCGAAGTCGTTCCGTCCCTTGTGCCATCGTAATCGAATTGAATATACTCTCAAGTAAGACTTCCGATTAATGTCCCCTATGCGGCTTATTACAAGCTATATTCCGTCGCTGTGGATAGAATACTTGACTCATTCCTAAAGACACTCATAGCCAGTCAATCGGGTGAAACGATTAACCAACATCTGGTGGTTATAGCCATTTGTTGGTTAATAGCGCTTCCAGCCTGTTGTTGGTGCCCCTGAGAGGGTGCGGGGCAGCTAGCAGCGGCCTCGCGCGATCGAATAGAAGCTCAGTCAACATCAACAGGTGACGACTCACCAACACGAGAACTGACATTCAAATATCAAGCCGGGACCAAACTGAGTGATTCAATCACATCACAAATCATGGGCAAGAAGCTGTACTCAGACGAAGAACTCCTCAATCGTCTCCAGGAATTCGCCTCGGAACTTGGGCGGCCTCCGTCGCAAAATGAGATGAACGAGTCCGGCCCTCATGCCGCAAAGACCTACGCGGACCGTTTCGGGTCGTGGAATGAAGCGCTCAAGACTGCCGATCTTGAGACGGGAACAAACGAACCAAATGGAAGACCAGCGACACCGAAAGCCGATCTTCTCGCGGATCTCAAATCAGTCGCTGAAATCGCAGGAGAGGCACCTTCAGAGCGAATCTACAGAGATCACGGAAAGTACTCGGTGAAAACATACTGCAAGCGATTCGGCAGGTGGAACTCAGCACTACGGGCAGCTGGGTTGGAGCCCAACGTTGAACTGAACCTCTCCGAAGAAACACTCATTACCGCTCTACAGGAGTTCGCTGAGGAACTTGGCCGCCCACCCACGACAGACGAGATGGATCAAGATGGTCCATACACCACAGGTCCGTACAAGCGGGCCTTCGGAAATTGGAATCAGGCTCTTCGGAGGGCTGGCTTGGAGATATACTATGCACGGGACGTGAGTGAGGACACTCTGGTGTCTGAACTCAAAAGACTCAGCGACGAGCTGGGACACATTCCCCGCAAAGAGGAGATGCGGGACCAAGGAAAATGGAGCGGATCGGTCTACCAGAAGCGATTCGGCTCTTGGAACGAGGCGCTTACAGCCGCCGGCTTCGAGCCAAATACCCGATGGCGAATTCCACGTGAGGATCTATTAACCGAATTGCGAGAGCTCGCGGGAGAGTTGGGACATCCACCGACGACGAGTGAGATGCTTGAACACGGGAAATACACGACCCAGCCGTATTGGCGCGTATTCGGATCATGGCGAACGGCACTTCAGGCGGCCGATCCAGATTATTTAGAGAATTATCGTCAATCAGATACCGAGACAATTCCATTTGGCTCGAACTGGCCACAGATTCGTGAGGAGATCATCGGCCGCGACAACGAATCCTGTCTCCGTTGTGGGATGGACCGCGAAACACACCGAGACCAGTTCGGCCGTGATCTCCCGGTTCACCATCGAATTCCACGCCGGCGGTTCTACAATGATCCAGACCGTTCGATCGATGATCCAAATGTCCCGAGTAATCTACTGACACTCTGTATTCCATGTCATCGATGCCTCGAACGGCTACCGGTCCAACCAATAATCGGGTGAGCTGCGAAATTCTGCATCCAATTCAAAATTCTCTGACGAGGAGAACGTCTCCCTCCCGCCGGCGTGAGAGACACGATCCACTACTCACCGTGAAGCCAGGAGCCGGGGCGCAGAACCCATTTAGCGGGTGAGCGACTACACAAGGTAATGGACGAGTCGCCTTCCGCACAGACCCACTCTCGCATCTATACGACACTACGAACGGACGTCTCGCAGAACCAGGGGAAGTTCCGCATCCACTTCAACTTCCCCGGCCGCGCCGTCCCCGATCACGACGACCACGGCTACGGGCCGCTCGTGACGGTCGTGGAGTCGTTCATGGACCCCGGCACCCTGATTCGGATGCACCAGCACAAAAACGAGGAGATCATCTCGTGGGTCCCCGAGGGTGTGATGCGCCACGACGACCGCCAGGGCAACCAGTTGGTCACCGACGCCGACCATCTGATGGTGATGAACGCCGGCCGCGGCTTCTGGCACTCCGAGGAGACGCTCGCCGACGATCCGCCGCTGCGGATGCTCCAGATCTTCGTCCGCCCGCACAGCCTCGACCTCGAGCCCGGCATCCAGCACGAACCGATCCCCGACCCGGTCGCCGGCGAATGGCGCCACCTGTTCGGCCCCGAGGGCACCGACGCCCCGCTGTACGTGCGGAACGACATCGATTTCTACGACTGCCGGCTCGCCGCCGGCGCCACGACCACGCTCCCGTCGCGGCCGGGCCGCCACACCTACCTGTACGTGTTCGACGGCGCCGTCGAAGTCGGTGATGAGTCGGTCGGGTACACCGAGAGCGCTCTCGTGACCGGCGACGACGACGTGGCCGTCACGGCAACCGAGGACGCCACCATCGTCGCGTTCAGCATCAACCCGGACGCGACGGTCACGCGCCAGGGCACCATCGGCCGCTGAGACACCGGCGGACCGACTGTGGATTGTTTTTCTGCCCCCTGAGAGGGTGAGGGCTTCAGCGAACGCCCTCGCAGTCAGGTGATTTTCGTGAGTCAGCAACAGTCATCGAGAGATGTCTCGATCGATGAGATACCCGTCGATATCGCGAATACGCAGTCCGGCGACGTCCACGCAAGCGACGTTCCCGAGGGGATCCAGTCGCTGACCCGTGCGCTGGCGAGTACGGAGCCGCCGACGAACCCGCTCGTCGTGCTGAAAGCGGCGCGCTGGTGGTACATTCATGGCAAGGGTGGAGCTGATCCTGCGTTTCGGTGGGCAGTCGAGTGGGCCCGCCACCTCGCGACCGACACGCCCAGCGACGTCGATCGGTTCGACGAGTTCCTCGAGTATCTCGTCACGGTCGGCTTTGCGGACGATACAGCCGAGCTTCGATAGCGTTCCTCGAGGGTTGTTCATCCGCCCCTGAGGGGTGCGGCGCGTTCTGAACTGGCGAAATCGCGTTCAACCGATTCAGTGACCACTATGTCCACGACCAGAGACTCGTCGGTCTCCTTCGACCAGACCGACACGCGATCCGACGAGATGAACAGTACCATCGAACAGTGGATCGACGACCTCGTCGCCGGCGTCGACGACGCACAGGCCAGCGCCGAGTTCCAGGAGTGGCTGGACGTTCAGAGCCGCTTCCACGACTACTCCTACCGGAACACGCTGCTCATCAAGCGGCAGTATCCCGACGCGACAACGGTCGCCGGCTACCGGACGTGGCAGGAGGAGTTCGATCGGCACGTCCAGGAGGGCGAGTCAGCCATCTGGATCTGGGCGCCGATCATCACCACACAGTGTCCGGAGTGCGAGAACTCGCCGAGCTACCACGAGGACTCCGACTGTGAGTACGACGAGACGCCGCCCGAGGAGTGGTCCGAGGGCCTCGTCGGATTCAAGCCTGCCCCGGTGTTCGACATCTCTCAGACCGAGGGCGAACCACTTCCCGACCTCGACACGGAAGCCACCGGAGACGCCGGCGACCTCGTTGCTCGGCTGACCGGTGTTGCCGACGAACTTGGCGTGACGGTTCAAATCGTTCCGGAAGCGGAGTGGACCCACGGCGAGGCGAAGGGCATCTGTGAGCAGCTGAGCCTCGTCGACGTCCAGCCGCTCGTCGAGGTTCGCGACCGGGAGAACGATGCCGATCTCGCCCGGACGCTGATCCACGAGTACGCCCACGCCCTGCTCCACTTCGACGTCGACGACGACACCGAGCGGTCGAAACGCGAGGTCGAGGCCGAAGCGGTCGCCTACGTCGTCGGCCGGTACTACGGGCTCGACACGAGCGGGTCAGCGTTCTACCTGGCCGCGTGGGAGTCGGACGATCCCGAGATCGTTCGCGACCGTCTCGACCGGATCAGTTCCACAGCAGAAGAGCTCATCGACGTAGTCGAAGACGGCGCTTGAATCCTTAACCAATGCGCGGTTCCATACCCCGATCCTGTTGGTTAAGTCTGCTCATCTCCGCTGTCCGCGGCAGTCGCAAGGCTAAAGCAGGCCCATGTTTATACTCTATGTAAGAAACGCAGGTATGAGTACAATAGAGCAAACGCAGAATATACGCCAGGGTCTCTCGACTCGAGAAAGTCGACTCCTTGCACGACTCGCTGGCGCGGGTCACCAGATCATCTCCGTCGATGACATCGAGACGACGCTGGAGGTCCCCCCAAACACCGCCCGCGAGATCGCCTCCCGGCTCACCGAGAAGGGCTGGCTCGACCGGCTCTTCCCAGGCACGTATCTCATCATTCCACTCACTGCCGGCGAGGAGGCCGTGTACACGACCCACGAGTACCTCATCGCCGCCCACGTCGCCGAGCCGATGTACATCGGCTACTACAGCGCCCTCAGCCACCACGGGCTGACCGAACAGGTTCCCCGGACGGTGTACGTCGTCACGCCGACCCGAGCGCAAAGCCGAGAGATCCACGGTGTCCCGTACCGCGTCACGACAGTCACCGAGCGGAAGTTCTTCGGCTTTGAGCCGACATCCATCGAGGGTACGACCGTTCAGGTCAGCGACCTAGAGAAGACGCTGGTCGACTGTGCGGACCACCCCGAGTTCTGTGGTGGTCTTCGGAAACTTGCGACCGCGATGCGCACCGCCGACGAACGGGGTTGCGACTGGGACACGGTCGGCGAGTACCTCGAGCGCCTCGACAACGGCGCGGCGACCAAGCGGATCGTCTACCTCGCCGACCAGCTCGGCATCGACCTCCCCGCCCGCGAAGAACTCGTTGCGTCGTTCACGAGTGGGTACTCCCTGTTGGACCCCACGCGGCCCGACACCGGATCGACCGACAGTACGTATCGCCTCCGAATCAACGTCGAGCCAGCCATGCTGGAGCCGGCGGAGTCCTGATCGCGATGATCAGTCAGGACCGGCTCCGGATTCTCGCTCGCGAACTGGGCGTTCGGCAAGGGTACGCCGAAAAGAACTACGTCAATTCGTGGCTCCTCTGGGGCATCTTCACGAGCGGCTACGGCGACAACCTCCTGTTCAAAGGCGGGACCGCGCTGTCCAAGCTGTATTTCCCGCAATCGTGGCGATTCTCGGAGGACCTCGATTTTGGCGTCGAAGGGGAGTACCAGGGGTCCAAACAGGAGCTCCGAACGGTCCTCGATACGATTGCCGACCGCTCTGGCATCGAATTCGAGATTCGCGAGCACCACGAATCCCAGCAGGACCACTACCCGACCCACTACGTCGACGTCAGCATTCAGTACCGCGCCGTCCTTAACCACCCCAACACGACCAGCATCGACGTGATGGTCGACGAGCACGTCGCCTTCGACCCCGTTCAGCACACTCACGCGTACGAAGATGTTCCCGAATTCGATCTCCAGGCGTACAGCGTCGAGGAGATCTTCGCCGAAAAGCTCCGAGCGATCTACCAGCGCGGAGCGGCCCGTGACTACTACGACCTCTATCAGCTGCTCGAAACCGATTCGGTCGCGATCAACTTTGCCGACGTGGGGCCCGCCTTCGACGCGAAGTGCAAACACGATGGGCTCACCGTTGATCTAAACGACGGACTCCCGGACGAGCAACAAGAGACGATCCGCCACCAGTGGGAGACCACGCTGCCGGACTTGACCGGTGATCCGCCGGCGTTCGAGATGGTCTGGGAACAGCTGGACACGGCGATCTCCCGACAGGGATCGCCGTAGGCAACGGCCGATGTCGGTGTTGATGCCCGATGGGTGTCCCATCCGGAGCTCTGGTGATTAACCAACAGTTCGGGATCTCTGGCTGTTGCGTTGGTTAAGTTTTTGAGCGCCCGCCGAGGGGCGGAGGCGCATTCCAGCCTCACCGAATCATGACAGAGCGACATCTCAGAGCCGTTCTGGCAGAAGCGGAGCGAGTCGCAGAGCAGTACGACCAGATCGCGCAAGCCACGAACTCCCCTGCACACGAGTATCTCCGGTACACAGTACTCCGACTCCTCGAAGGCGATGCCAACGCGATCCCCGAGGAGATCCCGCAGGTCGATGGCGTGACGGTCGGATACGGCCGAGATCAAGCGATGTACGACAGTTGGGGGTCCGACGTCGAGTGGTGGGACACAGTACCACCACAGGACGACTGTACGCGGTTTCGAGTGTTCTACCCTGAGGACCAAACACCGGTTCCCCGGGTCATCCTCACCGTGATGGCCGCGCTGGCGGCATGGCGAGTCTGGGAAGGGAGTGCCGCTGCCTGTGGCTCCTACGATCATCGAGAGCGGCGAGAAGTCCACTTTCTCTGGCCGGAGGGGAACCTTGCGGAAGCACTCTTGGAAAGCCGGATTCAGGAGACTGGCGGCGCTGTCGCTCCAGACGGCGGACAGGCGGGAGACGTTCGCGACCGAATGCTCGTATCGGATGGCCCCACCTCAGCTGAGGATCTCGAGCCACGAACGAAACGCGCTGTCGAGGAAGCGATGACCGTCTCCCTACTCGCCAAGGGTGGTCGCTACGAAGTCGAAGCGGCGTCCGGAAATCGATACGAAGTCGATATCATCGGGCAGTCCTGTACCTGTCCCGATTGGCAGCAGCGCGCTCCAGACGGTGGCTGCAAACATATGCGTCGCGTCGACCACGAAATCAAACAGGGGCAGGTTCCACGTCCAGATGGTCAGCTTCCACCTCAAGCGTAAGCTCCTGTCTTGCTTCTCAGTCGTTTCTGCTCGGTAGTTTACTCTGGAGTAAACTACTTTAGCGTGCTCAGTTGAACACCCGGATATGGACGATATCCTTGGGAACGGTGAGAGCACGACACCACGGGAACTCATCCACTTTGTCACTCAGCAGACGCGGTTTGCCTTGATCAACAACATCCTCCAGCATCCAGAGCAGCTTCCTTCGATGTACGAACTCGAGGAGCTCAACCCCAGCGTGAGTGACGCCACTGTCTACAAGCACATCCAAAAGCTCATCGACGCCGGCATCGTCAAGGAGGTCGTCCTGGACGACGACCAGCGCCGACAGAGTTACCCCTGGAAGTTCTACGGACTCACCAAAGAGGGTCGGGAGTTCCTGGAGGAACACAACCTGCTCGCCGCTGAAGAGACGCTTCAGCAGATCTACGACACTATCTCCGACAAGCCCGAGAAGATGGTCAAGTACGAGAACGCGCCCCGTCCGGATTAGAAGTGATTGTCAGAGGAGAAGGAGGGATAGTCTGTCGTTAGCCCCGGAGATCAGCCACGGACTGACCGACTTCACGGACGGAGTCGCTCCGCTCCAGATCGAGTTCTTCGGCGAGATAATCGACGGTCTCCTTCAGGTCCATATGTCGTCGATCCACCCATCGAATTTAATCTTGGTGTAGCGTTACCGGTCAGTTGATTCAGCTCGCTGGTACGTATTGAGCCGACCGCTACGATCGACGATGATCTGTCCTTCCTCTTCGAGCTTCCGGAGTTTGTTGTAGATCTG
>NZ_JBNTJW010000011.1:0-139257 GCF_051195055.1 Halobellus sp. EA9
GAGGATCAGCAATGCATCGAAGATGCAGATTCAAGCTCTACTGGAGGAGTCAGAACGGTCTCGATGTGATCGACTGAATCTAACAAGCACGGCTATTGGCACTTTGAATGAAATCGGTCTCACTATTTCTAACACTATGACCGGTCAGATCGCGTAACTGATGCGTGCAGTTCTGCTTTGTTGAAGAGCTACTACGAGCGTCTGAATTGGAAGGTTCGTGGTATCAAGTGAAGTCTACCCCCGACACGGGTTTTTGAAACTCAGGCTTCTGGTTCATTCTCTATGTTTGGATCCAAGAATAGTGGCCGCGGTGTTCTCCGCAACGAGACTTATCTGGATACGAGTTATCGGCCGGGGAAGCCGGTTGGAAGACAGTCTGAGGTTCAGCGTGTTGTGGAGGCGGTGCGGCCTGTGACACGTCGGAAGACTCCTGAAAACCTGTTAGTGTATGGTCCTGCCGGCGTTGGGAAGACAACTGTTGTCCGGTACGTCTTCGATCGGTTGGAGGAAGAGACGACGTCGAAGGCTGTGTATATCAACTGCTGGCAGTACAACACTCGGCCAAGTCTCCTGACCGAGTTACTGATCCAGCTCGGATATCCGGCTCCACGGAAAGGGAGACCGGTCGACGAGTTGTTGTCGAAGATTGGGGAGTGGCTGGATAAGAACCGAGGTGTTGCTGTCGCGTTAGATGAGTTCGATCAACTGGAGGATCCGACCGAAGTTATCTACGATCTCCAGCTGGTCAACGAGGAAAGCGATAACAGTCTCGGCCTGGTAATGGTTTCCAATCAGCCGCCGCGTCAGGTCGAGCTAGATCCACGTAGTCGGTCACGTTTGAACTGTCAGACACTCCAGTTCAATCCGTATACCGCGTCCCGGCTCGCAGAGATTCTTGAGAAGCGGGTGGAGCAAGCGTTCAGGCCAGGTGCGGTCCCGGATGAGGTCATTGAGGCGATCGCTGAACAGGTGGCGGAGCAGTCCGGTGACTGCCGGAAAGCATTGCAGAAGCTGCTTGATGCGGGACGGAAAGCGGAGCAAAATGATCAGAGAACTCTTTCTGTAGAGCTGGTAGATTGAAGAGTTAACTCGCCGCACAGACCTCGGATTATGTCTCAGGCCCGAAGCCTGCTTGCCCGGTGTTTCAAGGGGATGCAAGATAATACTACAGTGACGGAGAAACCTGCCAGCACCCGAAAATACGGCAGAATCCCAGGACAGCGTCGACACTCAACACACCGATAGACAACGTGTTGCCTGAATCCGGACAAAACTCCAGTTTCAGGCCACGGAAGGTGTCAACGTCTTGGTAAGGACGAGAGCGCGGGTTCAAATCCCGCCTCAGGCTCTTTATGCCGTACACTCCTTGTACGCACACTTTTCTGACTACGCTCGCTTGAACGAAACCCGTTCAAGATTCGCTTCTCTCGCTAAACAGGGCATCCCTCGCCGTAATGCGATTCGTCAAACTGTCAGGACACACAAACTAATTCACAGACAGCGGCGGATTAGACCCGAAATCGACCGGGGGCGCGTCCCCTCAGGTGACACCCCGGATTTCGCTAATCCACACTCACGGGACGGACGATGAACCGTAGTCAGGAATGTGATAGAACTGCTCCTCGATGCGGCTATCCACGTCGGTTACGCGGCCAGTGAGATTCCGCCGAAACGACTATTGGTAAGACCATCGTATTACGTCTATATGTCCGAAGCGGCCACAAACGACGACGGCGGAGACGACATCGCCACGGTCAACTTCAAACTCACCGAGTCGTTCCTCGAACAGATAGACGATACGTGGCAGGGACGCGGGTTCAACAGCCGAAGCGAGTTCATTCGGTACACGCTTCGAGACGCCGTCGAGTTCCCGACGTTCGACCGCGACGAACTCGTCGCCCTGCTCGAAGCCGAGGAGGACATCCGCGAGGGGCGAACGACGAGCGCAGAGGAGGCCCGCGAGCGGTTCGGCACGGATGAGTGACGACGGGTGGACGTGGGAACTCTCCTCGACGGCCGAAGACGACCTCGACGGACTGTCCCCCACCGACCAAGACCGGATACTCGACAAGCTCGATGAAATCGTCTCCTCGCCGTGGCGCGACCCGCCGGACTACGGTGAGCCACTCCAGAACAGCCCGTACAAGAAGATACGCGTCGGGGAGTTCCGGCTCTCAGTGAGCTTCCGGCAGGACGACCAGCGGCTCGTCGTCGCGCGTATCAAGCGTCGGGGCGGCGCGTACACCGCTGATGACGACTAAATAGTTGGATATACGCCGGCAGATATTTTTCAGCTCCTGACTGACTTCTCGATATGGTTCCCCGTGTCGATGAAGTGAGAACGAGATGAGTCTCCTAACCGCTTACAACGGTCTGTTGATTCGAGTCGGCCTGTACTTGCTTGTATTTTGGCCGACTGTCGGCTACTACGTGTATTCCGATTCGAAGAAACGGGAGTTCTCCAATCCACAACTTCGTGGTGTCGTCTTAGGGTTCTTGGGCATCCTCGGGTTATTCATCCACTTGTATATCGTCCAACGACAGGGCTGAGTTCTCTCGTCACGTTTGCCCGGCTCGATGAAATGGGCCATTCAGCTGAACTACTCGAACCCTACACAATTCTGATGTGACGGGTGCGGCAACGCTCACCCGAACACGGTTGTCGTTTTCCGGTGTCCACAGACGACATACGGGGCCGAATACCCAATTCTTTTATAAGTAGCGTTGTTGATAAAGAGATAAGAAACACGCAAAGTGGAAGTTTGCGGCAAAGGTAGCCGCTTTCAGGGCCGAAAGCCTCCTCGGTAAAGCAAGTCCTTGGTAAGGACGAGAGTCCCGGCGTTCTTTCCCGGTCTAAGCTCTTTCTCTCGCGTGTTCGTCCGAACGGCCTCAGGTATGCCGAGCGACCGGAGCGCCGTCCCGCGGAAACTTTATCACTCGACGTACGCTTGTGGCACCAGATGACACACCCCGCTTCCGACGGCGGACCGCAGGCCGAGTACGCGCCGGGCGCGGGGAGGCCACTCGAACGATGACCGACCACGTAAATCTGGACGAACTGACGACCGGGGGCGAGCGCGAGGACGATTCGGACGACGGCGACTGGCTCAGTCCCGAGAACACGGCACCCGGGGGCGACCGCGACGACGGAACAGCGGCCGCAGACGTATCAGCACCACCCGGAAGCCCGGGCTCCGACGACGGATCCGAGACCGTCGACGCCGCGGCCAACGGCGAGGCGGCCCGGGCCGACCCCGCCGAGACGCGGGTCCCGCACGTCCCCCGCTCGGACAAGGACAAGCCCGTCGGCATTCCGAAGGAGGGCGGCGGTGCGGGCGGCGCCGCCGGAGGCGAGTCGAGCGCGGCCGACGGGGCCGACGCGGACGCGGCGAGCGGATCCGACGCGGAGAACGCCGGCCCGCACGGCCGCGGCGTGGACGAGATGACGCTGGCGCTGACCTACGAGGCGGCGACGGCGCTGGCGAATCCGTCGGGGGCGTTCGCCGACGCGAACCGCTGGGCGGACTGGATCGGCATCGTCGGCGGCGTCCCCGCGCACGTCCTCAACAAGTTCCAGCGGGACCACCACCTCGATCTGGACTTCTTCAACGGATCGGGGATGGAGCCGGCCGAGCGGCTCGCCGACATCGACGAGAACTCGATGTTCTACGCCGAGCGGCTGGTGCTTGTCGGCCGCGAGGGCGAGGAGGGCATCGCCGAGCGGGCCAACTGGGAGTTCCTCCCGCTGTCGGAGGCCGCCGAGAAGGCCGGCTGGGACCACGAGGGTGCGTGACATAGTTTTTTGACGGCCGGTGTGTAATATCCGTGAGAGGCGTACACAATGAGCTTGCGAACGGCACTCAGGGAGGCGCGCATCGTCACCGTCGCGATACTGGTCGCGACGCTGTGGACGGTGCTGACGATACTGGACATAGCGGGACAGTTCAACTGGATGGCCTTCGACACGTCGGCGTACGTCGGTCGGACGGCCGTCGGCGGCGTCGTCGGGCTCCTCGTGTTGATCGCGTTCCTCGGCCTGCTCGTCGGCCTCTACAGCGAGGTCACGGAAGCCGATCCCGCACCCGAGACCTGGCCCCCCCAGTGATGCCGTACTTCGAGTGTTCCGTCTGCGGGACGATGGCCAACCTCGGGCGGTTCGAGCGGTCGGAACTCAAACAGGAGTGTCCGGAGTGCGGCGAGGAGACGCTCTGGGAGACGGCCTTCGAGGGCGAGGGGGTCTCGTATTGACCCTCTCGTTCACCGTCGACGACCGCTTTCACGCGGCGGCCGAAGAGTGGGGCGAACAGCGGCTGATGGACACCGAGGAGGCCTTGGAGACCAAGGTCGAGCAGGCCCTCCTGGAGATCGAACACCTCGTCGCGGGCGTCCACGAGGTCGAATTCACCGTCGACGGCCGGGAGGTGCGCTACGAGCCGACCGACGACCTCGCCGCGTTCCTCGAATCCCAGGCCGCGGAGGCGGGCATCGACGAGGCGGCGGTCCTGAAACTGCACGTCGACCTCTTCGCCAGCGTCTTCCTCGACGACGACGAGGAGCGGCCGCCGAACGCGCCGCCGACCTGAGACCGCTGGCCCCCGATTTCGGTCTCGGTCTCATTCTCGCGTTCTCGCTCCCGCTTCCGTTCGGTCTTACTCCCGCTCCCGGTATTGTCCTGCGATAATCACCACAGCCGGAGAGTGCGACCGCCGGCGAACGGCGACCGGCTGTCCCCGACACAAACGTTAAGCCGCCGGCCCGCAGACTGGTGTGGTATGGCACACCACGAGACGGACTACGAGCCGGAGGGGGCCGTCGAGGAGTACAACGGGTTCAAGGTCTGGGACCACGGCGTCTGGCCGGTCGACATAAGTCCCGGCGAGGTCGACGGCGACGTGACCGCGCCCGACGAGGAGTAACCGAAGATCAGGGGAAGGCCCGATTCCGCCGGGGCGGGACGTAGAAGTTCGCCCGAGAAGCGACCGTGATGAAGTTCAACAGGCCGTTGTTCGAGCGGTCGGTCACGTCCTCGTGGTCGTCGCGGAGGTACCACCCGTTCATCGCTCGTCGCGTCTTCTCGAAGTCCGCGAGCGACGCCTGCAACGAGAGGAAGTGGAGGCCCGCCTGCCCGCCGTCGACGGTGTTGAAGTCCCGCCGGAGGATGATCGGCCGACCGTCCTCGCGGGCGCGGGCGACCTTCTCGTGGTGCCCCGCGACGCCGTGGTCCGCGACGCGCTCTGCTACCCCGCCCGTGAAGGGGACCGTGGTCTCGAAGTCCGCCAGGTCCGCGGGGTCGACGTCGCCGGCGAACATCCGCTCGACCCGTTCGGACTCGCTCAGGTCCCACCAGACCGACAGCGACTCATCGAGCCGCGAGAGGTGCATCGTCGTCCCGCCCTCGTAGGGGCCGTCCGCGATGGTGACCCGGTCCTCGGTGGCCTGGGTGCCCTGCCGCCCCGAAAAGAAGCCCGTAAAGAGCGGCGCGTCCTCGGGGACGGCGCCCGCGGGCACCCCCTCGGCGTCCGTGTGTGCCGCGGGGAGCCCCTCGCCGACGAACCCCGTTCGGCGACCGCGGACGGTGAACACGTCGGCGAGGTGGGCGTCGACGGACACGCCGTTCAGCGTCTCGCGGTCCCCGCGGAGCGCGCTCTCGGCCGCAGCCAGGTGCGAGGGCACGTCGCTGGCCAAGACCACCGCGGCGTCGAACGCGAGGAGGTCCGGGTCGTCGGTCCGGGAGATGACCCGCGGTTCCCTGATGGGCCCGGAGTCGAGCCGCCCGCGCCGCTCGAAGTACCGCGACCCCCACGCCAGCATGTGGAACAGGCCGCCGGGACCCCAGTCGTAGGCGCCCTCCAGCGTGCGCATCGCCCGCTCGACGGTCCGGGCGTCGTCGTCGTCGGGCGTCGTGTCCAGGTCCAAGAGGAGCACGCGGTGGTGGCGGGGCGGCAGGGGATTGCCGTGGCGGTCGCTCCGGAGCGCGCCGTCCCAGGCGTGCTGGCGGTCGGGCAGGCCCTCGGCGTGCGGATTCGGCGGCAGGTCCGCGGGCGTCGGCGCGCGCTCTCCGAGAACGCGCATACAGCCCGAGAGCCCGAGGCTGCTGCAGAGGCCGGCCAGTGTGCCCAGTACTGTGCGGCGTGATGACATTGCACGCGCCTAGGGGCACGTCGACAAAAGCGTTGCGTGGGCGCAAGCGTTTACTTACTCTGCCCGTATTCCCGTGTGTGTGACACTCGTTCCCATCCACGCCGGGCCGAATCTGCCGCTGTCGCCGCGGCTGGCCGTCACCATCCTCGGCGTCGGTGCCGTCGTGTTCTTCCTCGTGCTCTTCGACATCTATCGCCGGGAGGTGGGCGGATGGCCGTAGAGTCCGACGACCGGATGGGAATCGACGCCGCGACCGCCCTGGGGTACGTCCGCATCGCGGTGTACCTCCTGACGTCGCTTCTGGGCCTGTCGCTGTTGCTCGTCGGCACCGTCGCCATCATCGCCGAGGTGAAGGGCACCTGGCACTGGGCGATTCACCTGCAGTCGACGCTCAGTTACACCGCCGTCTTCGTCAGCCGGCTGCTCGTCGTGCTCGGCCCGCTGTTCGTGATCTTGGTCGTCGGCCGGGCGGTGATCGACGATGCGTGAGACCGGCCGGTACGCCGGGTCGGTCGCCCTCGCGAGTCTCGTGGTGCTGTGTATCGTCGTCGGCGCCGTCGGCTTCGTGGCCCTGCTCGCGGAGTTCGAACAGAGCTGGACCGCCTACCACATCATGGAGCGGACCGTCGAGCAGTCGACGCCCGTGGCCGTCGCGCTGGCGGCCGTCGCGCTCGCGACCTCCTTCGCCGCCGTCTACCGCGCGGGCTAGCGCCTCAGGCGAGCTGGGCGACCAGTTCGTCCTCGAAGGTGACGAGCCCACGGAAGAGCAGCGCGGCCGCGAGGAACAGCCCGTCGTCGGCCTCCTCGCGCATCTCCGCGAGGAACGGATCGACCCACTGCTGGAGGTGCTCTTCGATGAACACCCGCTCGAAGCCGACCGTCTCCGCGTCGCCCCGCCGCTGGCGCTCGATCAGGTGCCGCAGGAAGGCCAACTCGACGGCGATGAAGTCGTCCTCTTCGGGGTACTCCTCCGGGGGGCTCCACCCGGCGGCCGCGTAGCTGGCCGACACCTCGGCCAGCCCCTCCCCGAGGAAGTCGGTGTCGTCCCGGTAGTACGTCTCGTGGGGGAGCACGGGGGGACGCGGCCCGACGAACAGGAGGGTGTACTCCCGCTCCAGTTCCTGGTGGACCGACTCGGGCGAGCGGTCGCGGTTGCGCTCGCGCCAGGCTTCGAGCCGCTCGAAGCCCTCGTCGATGTGGTCGGTGATCGGGTCGTCGGGCATCGACACCGACCCGTCCAACAGCTCGGCGACGAACTCCTCGCCCGGCGTGTCCCAGAACACCTCGATGCAGAAGTCCACCAGTTCGAGGCGGGCGTCGTAGACGGCGGCGTCGTCCATCAGTTCTCACCCCGCTGGAAGAGGAGCCCCGCGCGACAGTCGCTGCAGTACTCGAAGATGCTGTGGTCGCTGTCGGGGGCGATGCCGGCCACCTGCTCGCCGACCTCGTCTTGGATCTTCTCGGCGGACTCGACGCTCGTGAAGGGCTTGCCGCACCGGACGCACTCCAGGATCTCGCCCTCGTAGACCGTCTCCCAGGCCTCGCCGCCGCGGTTCTCGGGCAGCCGCGAGAGGTCCAGGCCGTCCCGCATCGTGATGGCCGTCTCGGGACAGCCCTCCTCGCAGAGGCCGCAGTTGACGCAGCGCTCGTGGTTGAACAGCAGGTCCGCCTCGTCGGTGCGCTGGACGGCGTCGGTCGGACAGAGGTTCGTACACGTCGGCGTGAGGTTGCAGGCGTCCGAGACCTCCATCCAGCCGAAGTCCTTCAGCCCGCGGACGAGGTCGCGCTCGGGGTCGACGTGGTCGGTGATGGCCCGCACGCTCTCTAGGGTCCACTCGTGGCTGTTGAACGCGGGGCCGTGACCGTCGCCGCCGGGCGGTCGCGGGCCGCCGTCGGCCATCGCGGCACCGCCGCTCCCGGCGCCGGCGGCGACGTCGCGGGCGCGGCCCTCGGCGACGTGTTCGCCCGCCGGGACCGGCGACTCACCGAGCCCGTCGACGAACGTCGACAGCTCCGCGACGAACGAGTCCGGCCCCTCGGTCTCGGGCGCGAAGAAGCCGACGCGCTCGCCGAGGCCGAGGTCCGTCGTCGCGCGGTTCAGCCGCTCGACCAGCTCGACCTTCGGGTCGGGCCCCGAGTGCAGGCAGTCGCCGCCGCACCCGACGACGGCCACGCCGTCGGCGCCCGCGGCGAGCGCGTGCATCACGTGGGCCTCGCCGACCGTGTCCGTGCAGTTGACCTCGACGGGCAGGACCGGCGGGTAGTCGACGTCGTCGGCGTGACGGGCGCGGCGGCCGTAGGCCCGGAGGCGCTCTGCGGCCCGCTCCGAGCAGACGAACGCGACCACCTCGGTCTCGATGGCGGCGTCGCTCCCCCACGAGAACCACCCGCCCTCGTCGTTCTCGGCGGTCAGGAGAGCCTCCACCTCGCGGGCGATGCGCTCGTTGGAGGGCTCTCTGAGCCCCGTCGCGCCCGTCGGACACGAACTCGTGCAGGCGCCGCAGTCCTGGCAGGCCACCTCGTCGAAGGCCACCTCGTCGACGGTGACCCGGTCGACGGCGCCGTGGGGACAGGCGTCGACGCACTCGTTGCACCCCCGCTGACTGGACGCGCCGGACGCGCACACGTCCATATCGAGATCGAGGTACTGCGGGTGTTCGATGCCGCCGAGGCGGGACTCGACGGCCGCGACGGTGCCGGCGTCGATCTGGCTGGTGTAGAGCCCGACCTCGCCGGCCGGGGCCGCGGGCCGGGCGCCCGGGATCACCACCTGATCGAAGGTGAGCGTCCGCTCGACGCCGTCGAGGTCGATCGCGTCGGTCGGACAGACCTCGACCCACTCGCCGCCGTCGGCCTCGGGCGCGACGTCGACGGGGTCGGCGGTCACCATCCCGTCGGGCCCCTCCCGGACGCACTCCATACAGTCGATGCAGTCGTCTGTGACCCGCGCCTCCAGCCTCACATCGAAGGCGCCGAAGTGCCCCTCGACCGCCGTCACGCGGCCGCGCTCGACGGTCACGTCCGACAGTTCCTCGACGTCAGCGAAGTCCCGGCCGTCGGCGATCAGCGTCACGTCGGCCGTGTCGGCGAGCGCCGCCGCGCCCTCGGCGTCGCCGACGACCGCCACGCTGTCGCCCGCGTCGCGGGAGACGGTCCGCGAGATGGCCTCCTGTTCGAGGCCGGCGTACGTGCGGTTGATCAGGCGCGCCACCTTCTCTGTGGCCGCCTGCTCGTCGTGGACCCAGGCGGCGCCCTCGCGGTGGTCGACGAACGCGGTGGCGTCGGGGTGGAGCCCCTGTGCGTCCGCGACCTCGCGGATGCGCGCCTGGCAACCGTCGGCGGGCGTCGTCGCGATGACCTGGTCGAGGTCGTACTCCTCGATGACCTGGGCCATCGGCTCCCGCCCGTCCTGACAGAGCAGTTCGGAGCTGGCGACCACGTCGACGTCGCGGACGCCGTCCCGAACGGACTCGAGATCGATGTCACAGGAGCCACCACAGGAACACACGAAGGCGCCGACGTTCATAGCCTGTGGCATGAGTGACCTACCCAAATGCCTTTCGCCGAATCGCCGAATCGAAACTGAATGCCGTTTCACTTCCAGCGAAAATTACTGGATTTTGGTTTAGGGCGCCCTAAATACGACATTAACTTTTATTATAGATTGCGCGGAAGCACTATGGGAGTCGGCTATGCTACCAATTCGCATACCGAGGGGTTGTGTATGAGTGCTGAACCGGTATCGCTCGACCTCGACCGGCGGTCGTTCCTGAAAGCGAGCGCCTTGGCGGGGGGGCTGACGCTGGCTGGTGGAGGCGTCGGGCAGGCACTCGCACAGGGCGAGGGCGAGGTCGACGGGCAAGACACCACGGGTGAGCGTTCGAAGACGATCTGTAACTACTGTTCGGTCGGGTGCGGCTTCCTGGGCGAAAAGCAGGGCGACGCGTTCGTCGGAATGGAGCCGTGGGAAGAACACCCGATAAACAGCGGGTCGCTGTGTTCGAAGGGGGCCGGCATCTACGAGACCGAACACTCCGAAAAGCGGGTCAAGCACCCGATGATACAGGAGGACGGCGAGTGGCGCAAGCTCTCGTGGGACGACGCCTACGACCGGCTGGCCACGGACATCCGGGCGCTGTGGCCCGACGATCCGACGAGCCCGTCGGACGCCGTCGACGTCGACCAGGAACTCAGCCGCGAGAGCGTGATGTTGCTCGGCAGCGCCCACCACTCCAACGAGGAGTCCTACGCCATCAGGAAGCTGGCGGCGTTCATGGGCACGAACAACATCGACCACCAGGCGCGGATCTGCCACTCGACGACCGTCGCCGGCCTCGCGAACACGTGGGGCTACGGCGCGATGACGAACACGATCAACGACTATCGGAACTTCGAGCTCAACATCATCGTCGGGCAGAACCCCGCCGAGGCCCACCCCATCGCGATGCAGCACATCCTGGAGGGCCAGAAGCGCGGCGGGACCATCCTCTGTCTGGACCCGCGGTTCACCAAGACCGCGGCCCACGCCGACGAGTTCGTCCGGTTCCGTCCCGGGACCGACGTGGCGCTGATGATGGGGGTCATCAAGGACCTCCGGGACCGCCACGGGCTGGCGGTCGACCCCGACGCCGACGACAGCGGCCAGAACATGCTGACAGACCGCGTCCAGGGCTGGGAGGACGCGGCCGCGGAACTCGACCGCTACGACAAGGAGACCGTCTCCGACATCACCTGGGTCTCGGTCGAGGACATCGAGCGCATCGCGGACCTCATCGCCGAGAACCGCCCGCACGTCCAGATCGAGTGGGCGATGGGCGGCACCCAGCACAACAACGGCACCCAGAACATCCGCTCGTACGCGCTCACGAGCCTCGCGTCCGGAAGCTCGGCGCGCGTCGGCGGCGGCCTGCAGGTGATGCGCGGCCACGCCAACGTCCAGGGCGCGACGGACCTCGCGGTGGCGAGCCACATCCTGCCGGGGTACTACGGGCTGACGCCCGGCGGCTGGTCGTGGTGGGCCGACGTGTGGGACAACACGCCGCAGACGAGCGGCTCCACCTCGTTCGCGGATATGTACGAGCGGTTCGAGCTGATGCCGCCGGACAAGTACATCAGACAGAGCCCGCAGTACGAGGGCTCGGAGGACGTCGACCTCCCGGCGAGCCGGGACGCTCCGGGTCACGGGCCGACGAACCCCGCCGAGAACTCGATGATGTTCCAGAACGGGCTGACGGTCGCCCGGTGGTTCGAGGCGGCGCTCGATCAGGGCGACCGGTATCAGGAGACGCCGATCTACCAGCCCGAGCAGCTGAAGATCGCGGTGTTCTGGGGCCACTCGGCGAACTCCATCAGCGAGATGGAACAGATGAAAGAGGGGATGGAGAACCTCGACCTGCTCGTGGTCATCGACCTGTTCCCCTCCGTGGCGAGCGTCCTCCCCGACTACGAGGACGGCCCGCCGGTGTTGCTGTTGCCGGCCTCCAGCCAGTACGAGCACTACCGCTCGCTGACCAACTCCCACCGCTCGACCCAGTGGTCCGAGCCGGTCGGCCCGCCGAAGCACAACTCCAAGCCCGACCTGCAGATCATGCAGGAACTGGCCGACCGCCTGGGCTTCGGCGAGCACTTCGACTGGGGCGAGGGTCCGGAGATCCACAACGGCAAGTCCAGTTACGAGTCGGTCATCCGGGAGTTCAACCTCGGGACGATGACCATCGGCTACCGCCAGACGCCCGAGCGCCTCCAGCAGCACCTGGAGTACGACTACGCGTTCTCCGACGAGGACCTGCAGGCCGCGCCGGGGACGCCCGTCGAGGGCGAGTACTGGATGCTCCCCTGGCCCTGCTGGGGCGAGGGCCACCCGGGGACGCCCATCATCTGGAACGACGACTGGGACCCCCGCGAGGGCGGCCAGGACTTCCGCGCGCGCTGGGGCGTGCAGGCGCCGACCCCCGAGGACTGGGACGCGATGCCGACGGACGAACCGTACCCCTTCCAGGAGACGCTCGACGCCGTCGGCGACACCTACGACAGCCAGGCGGACGCGCTGAGCCTCCTGCGCGATCCATACGACCCCGACTGGGCGGGCGAACGCGAGAGCGCCGAGGATGGGATGGTCCACGGCGTGCCCGAGTATCCGGGCTGGAAGACCACCTTCCCCGAGAGCGTGCTCGATCCGACACGGGACACCCAATCGGACGAGCTCACGATCCCGCAGGAACACGCGCTGAACCCGGATCAGTCGGTCTACACGGCCGCGCAGGCCCTGAATCAGAACCCGCTGATGGACAAGGACATCGACGAGGCGTTCTACGAGCAGTACGACTACCGGCAGGTCGACGCGCCGACCGGACGCGGGCGGGCGCGGGCGGTCGTCTGGAACTTCCTCGACAAGGTGCCGGTCCACCGCGAGCCCATCGAGAGCCCGCGGCCGGACCTGGTCGAAGAGTGGCCCGCGAACGGCCAACAGCTCAACTTCTACCGGCTCGACCAGAACAACGCCGTCGAACAGCAGCGGGCGACGGACATCATCCACGGCGACGGCGACGGGCCGGACCTCGATACGATCATGACGACCGGCCGGCAGGTCGAACACCAGGGCGGCGGCGCGGAGACGCGGAACAACATCCACACCGCCGACCTGCAGCCGCATATGTACGCCGAGATGACGCCCGCGAAGGCCGACGAGCTCGGCGTCGACGGCGGCGACCTCGTGGTCGTCTCCTCGACCGACAGGGGCTCCGTGCTGGTGAAGGCGCGCGTGACAGACCGCCCCAACGACAGCGAGGTGTTCCTGCCGTACCACTGGGGCGGCGTCTTCAAGGGCCAGAGCCTCGAGGACAAATACCCCGAGGGGATGGTCCCCTACGCGATCGGCGACTCGGCCAACGCCATCACGGCGCGCGGCTACGACGTCGAGACCCAGATGCAGGAGACGAAGGTGTCGATGGTCGCCGTCCGGCCGGCGACGCCGGAACTGCTCGAACAGCTCAACATGGACGTCGACATCGAGTTCCCGCAGGACCGCGAGGGCGTGGGCCTCCAGAAGGACTTCGACGTCCGCGACAGCAAGACGGTCCAATAGGAGTGACACCGAATGTCAAAATCATCTAAGGAAGTAATGAGTGACGGCGTGATGAGTGTCGGCGAGGGGACCCGCATCTTCCCCGACGTGGAGGCCTGCATCGACTGCGGTGGGTGCGTCGTCGCCTGCAAGCGGACGTGGGACGTGCCGCGGGACGAACAGCGGATCAGCATCTCGACGATGCTGGAGGGGCAAGAGGGCGCCGACGGGATGAACGCCGCCAGCGGCCGGGCGCTGGAGGCCGGCGAAAACCCCGGCGAGACGGCCATTCCGATGCAGTGTTACCACTGCTCGGACGCGCCCTGCGTGTCGGTCTGTCCGACCGACTCGCTCATCAAGACCGACGGCGACTTCGTCGACGTCCGCGACGACCTCTGTATCGGCTGTCAGTACTGCCTGTCGGCCTGTCCGTTCGGCGCGCCGCAGTTCCCCGAGGAGGACGAGGGGGCCGCCAAGCTGTTCGGCACGGGCGGGACGATGGACAAGTGTACGATGTGCGAAGAGCGCCAGGACGTCGGCAAGGGCCCGGCCTGCGCCGAGGAGTGCGCCACCGACGCCATCCTCGTCGGCTCGCCCGGCGAGATCGCCGACGAGATGGAAAAGCGCGACAGCGGCGTCTTCTTCAACGAAACCGCTATGAACGTGATCTTCGGCGAGAACGCGGGTGAGTTCGCATGAGCCACGCGGAGGACCTCCCCGAGGTCCGGGGGTACGATGCCTGGCAGGTCTACCTCAGCGCGCTCGTCGGGGTCGCGGTGGCGGCGCTGTCCATCTGGTGGGCCTCGGGGTTCGGCCCGTTCTACGAGACGCTGTTCCGGGTGGGTCCGACGGCGACCGGTCCCAACCGCGGGGTCGGGGCCGATTGGGTGGTCGGGAACACCATCCCCGCGCTGGACTTCCTCGTCGCCCTGGTCCACGCCGCCGACGTCCTGATGGGGCTTTTCATCCTCCTGATGGTGTTCCTCCACTGGGCGGCGTTCCGGCGGCTGGCCAACCGAATGCGCCAGCCCGGCGAGACGGGCGGGGAGGCCGTCGCCGCCGACGGCGGCACCACCGGCGGTGAGGGGGGTGCGTCCGAATGACCAATCTCGATCACGGGAAGTTCACGCGCGTCACCACGGTCTTCCACTCGCTTCTGGCGCTCGACGTGTTCTTCCTGTTTTTCACCGGCTACGGCATCATGTTCAACGACGAGCTGTGGTGGCTGGTGAGCCTGATGGGCGGCACCGCGGGCGTGGCGGCCGTTCACCGGGTCGCCGGGGCCGGCCTCGTCGCTCTCGTCGTGTTCTGGATCGTCCTCCAGGTGGTCTCTCCGACCGGCCGGAGCAACTTCCGCGAGATCCTCCCCGAACGGGGAGACATAGAGGCGTTCGTCCAGGACATCAGGTTTATGCTCGGACGGGTCGACGAACGCCATCCCAACGCCCGACAGTTCGCCGGTCACACGGCCGACGAGGTGCCCCTGCTGTCGTACGTCGGCAAGGGCGTCGTGTTCATCTTCGCCATCGAGCTGACGCTTCTGACCATCTCGGGGCTGCTCATCTGGAGCAAGACCGGGATTATGGAGCTCTTCGCGACGAAGGCGGCCGCGATGGCGTTCGTCGTCTTCCATGGACTGCTCGGCGTCATTATGCTGATGGGCGTGATGTTCCACATCTACGAACACGGCTTCCACCCCGCGTTCTACCCCATCGAGACGAAGGCGTTCATCCCGCGGAGCATGGTCCCGGAGCACCACGGCGACGGGGAGCCGGAGGGCACCGGCATCGGGAATCTGTCGCTGTCGCCTTCCTGGCGGTGGGCCTCGACGGTGGTGGGCTCGTTCGTCGTCATCGGCATCGTCTCGGTGCTGTTGGGGAGCCTGTTCGACGAGGGGTATCCCGTCCCCCGCGAGCTCGCCGTCGGCGGCGGGCCGACGAACCTCCTCTTGACCGTCGGGATCAACATCGGCATCTTCGTCCTGCTCTTCGGCCTCGTGCTGTCGATGTACGGGAACGTGCTGCGCGTCCGCTGGGAGCGCGAACTCGAAAAGGAAGTCAGCGAGGACGGTCGCACCGCCACCGACGGCGGCGAGCCCGCAGAAGACTGACCGGGGCCGTCGCCGTTCTCCCATTTAGTATGTTACGCCTCTCCGCTCAGAGGAGCTTCGCGCCCTGCTCGGAGAGTTCGACGGTGACGTCCTGTCGCGTCTGTTCCTGTATCTGGTCGATGTTGCGCGTGAGGACGTTCAGGATGTCCTCGGGCTCCGGGTAGACGAGCATATTGCCGTCCTGGTCTTCCATCACGAGCTGGGTGTCCGACAGGGCGACCTGGTCGTTCTCGATGCGGGCGACGATGGCCGGAAGCGCCTCCGCGCCGCCGGGGTCGCCCTCTTCGACCATCGTGATGTACACGCCGTCGAGGCTCACGAGGTCCTTGTACTCCCTGACCTGCTTTGCGCACCGGACCATATCCCGCGTCACGGCGGTCTTCTGCTCGTTTCCGTGTTCGCCCTCGTGGCAGTGCTTGCAGACCCTGAGTTCGATTCGCATACCACCCCGTAACAGGGGGATCGACATTACCCTTTGGCCCGCCGCAGTCCCCGGTTCCCGCGGCCCCGATCGGGTCCACCTTTTTGTAATATCGTGATAATTCATAGCATATGGCAGGGATACTGTACACCGTGTACGCTGCGGCGGTACTGCTACTGGCACTCGCGGGCGTGGTGTTCGTGTTCACCCGCGAGGGCGGGTCCGGGGAGTCGGCGTGGTCGCGGTGGAGCACCGTCGTCGCGCTGGCGGTGTTCCTCGTCGGACTCGTCGTGTCGACCTTGTCGATGGCCTGATCGCGACGTCGGAAAAGAGCGCGGTAGAGGGCGAGGGCCGCACCCAGCGACGGCAGAAGCGAAAACGATTACCGGAAGTCCTCGACGAACCGGGCCGGAAGGCGGGCCACGAGCTGATCGGGGAGCGCGTCGACGACGACTTCGGCGGCGAGCACCATCGGCTTCCGCAGCAACACGTAGACGGCCGAGACCGCGACGGCGGCGAAAACGACCGACTCGGCGAGGCCGTCGAGGACGAACGCCGCGGGGACCGCGAAGCCGACCGCGAGCGCGAGGTCCTCGGGGGCGCCGTCGTAGCGGATCCACCGGCGGGGGCGGATCCACCGGCCGTGGTAGTGGCTGTAGACGGCCCGCTCGGAGGTCCCGAGCCACGGCTTCAGTTCGAGCCCGCCGCCGAGGGCGTCCATCGCCGAGTGCAGCGCCGCGGCGGCGAGGAACAGGGCCGCGCCGACGGCGAGGGGCGTCCCGACCGCGACCGCGACGGGGGTCGCGAGGGCGGCGGCGACGCCGAAGTACACCGGGAAGTGGAGCGTCCGGCGGTGGCCGGCGTAGAGGTCGAAGTCCGGGAACAGGCCGCCCAGCGCCGCGGCGGCGACCGGCAGGAGCGACGTTCCGGCCGCGCTCTCGGGGAACAGCGCGCCGACGGTCACGGCGAGCACGACGCCCGCGAGCGCGTGCGTGGTAGCCATCATCACCGCGTGGTAGGCGAATCCGGCGTAAGACAGTTTCGCGTGTCGCGCTAGCACGTGTGGCGAGGAATGCGCCAGATTCGCGGGGCTCCCGTTTTTCACCGCGGGCCGCGAACGGCCGGCTATGCGGCTTCCCTCCCGGACGACGGCCGCGCGGCTCGCAGCGAGCGCGATGCGGATGACCATCGCGGTCGTCCTCGGCGTCGGCGTCGCGACGCTGAACCTCGGGGTCGTCGTCAACGCCGTCTTCGCCCTCGGCGTGACCTACCTGCCCGCGCTCCTCCGGCGGGACTGGAATCTCCGCCTCTCGCCGGGGCTCACGCTCGTGGTGACGCTTTCGGTGCTCCTCCACACGCTCGGGATGATCGGCCTCTACGAGAGTGTCGTGTGGTACGATCACTTGACACACACGTTCTCGGCCGCGCTCGTCGCCGCCGTGGGCTACGCCGCCACCCGCGCCATCGACCTCCACTCGGAGGCCGTCTCCTTTCCCCCGCGGTTCCTCTCGGTGTTCCTGCTCCTCTTCACGCTCGCGCTCGGCGTGTTCTGGGAGGTCGTCGAGTTCGTCGGGCGGCTCGCGGCGGACGCGGCGGGCGCGGAGGCCGTCCTGATCCAGTACGGGCTGAAGGACACGATCCAGGATCTCGTCTTCGACAGCGTCGGCGCGCTCCTCGTGGCGCTGTTCGGCACCGAGCGGCTCTCCGATCTCGTCGAGTCGATTCGCGAGCGCCTCCTGGCGGCGAGCGCCGCGGACGCCGAGTGATAGTAATTACGCTCACTGTTTACCGCCGAACGCCGTTACCGGGGTGGCGTTCGGCGGTAAGAGACGAGAGCAATCACTATGAGTCGACGCCGCGTGCCCTCCGCTCCCGTCCCGGACTTCCCGGCTCCGTGCGGGTCCACGCTTTTGTGTGCGGAGTGCGTTACGTTGGCATATGACGTTCATCATCGTCGGGTACGGACGGGTGGGCGCGCGGACCGCGCGGATCCTCCACGAGGAGGGCCGGGCGGTCGTCGTCGTCGAGAACGACCCCGACAAGGCCGAACGGGCCCGCGAGGCCGGCTTCGAGGTCGTCGAGGGCGACGGGACCAACGAGTCGGTGCTGAAGCGGGCCGGCGTCGAGAACGCCGTCGCGCTCGGCGGCTTCACCGGCGATCCGAACAGCAACTTCGCGGCCTGTATGATCGGCAAGGGCTTCGGCTGTCGCGTGGTGATGCGGATCAGCGAGGACTACCGGGAGGAGATCTACGAGCGCTACGAGGAGGACGTCGACGAGGTCGTCTACCCCGAGCGGCTGGGCGCCGCGGGCGCGAAGACGGCGCTCCTCGGCGGGAGCTTCAGCGCGCTCGGCGAGCTCACAGAGCAGCTCCGGCTCACGACGGTGACGATCCCCGCGGACGCGCCGGTGGTCGGACAGAAGGTCAACGAGATCGACCTCGGCGACTTCGGGCGGATCTACGCGCACGGTCGCGAGCGCGAGGAGATGACGATTCCCCTCCCCGGGACCGTCGTCGAGGCCGGCGACCAGCTCGCGCTCGTGGTCGACGACGACGGGCTCGAACGGACGCGAGCGGCGCTGCTGGGCGAGTGAGGGAACGAGCGCCGAAAGGCGGTCGAGTGCGTCGCCGGGGGGACGACGACGCCGTCGAACCGGGGTGCAACGCCGCGTGCCGGGCGCGCGGTGGGAGGATGGGAGCGACGGGAGCGCCCACACTGGGACTCGCGACCGCGAGGCGATCGAACGAGCGGGACGTGCGAGCGCTCCCATCACGAGGCGAAGCCCCGTGAGGCCGTCGGTGCGCGCCCGAGTGTGTGATCGGCCGTTCGTGACTTAAAACCGCGTCAGACGAGAGGCAGACTTCTAGCACACATCCTGTCGCAGTCTGGTAATTATCCCAGGCTGACAGGCGAAACCAACGTCGGCGGGGAGGGAAGAGTGGTCGGCAGTGGATCGGGATCGTCGCGGGCGCGGGCGTGGCGAGGGCGCTCACGCGGTCGGGGTCGGGGACGATCCCGACGCGGAAGAGGCGGGCTCAGCTCCGGACGTAGCCCTGGAGGTACGCGCCGACGAACATCCCGGCGAGCGCCCACAGGATGGTGACGTTGCCGACGCCCAGGCTGGCGTAGGCCGCGCCGGGGCAGATGCCCGAGAGCCCCCAGCCGACGCCGAAGATCGCGCCCCCGACGAGGACGTTCCGGTCGAAGGGCTTGAGCCGCCGCTCGTATGGGTCGCCCGTCAGCGGCGCGGCGTCGCGGATCCGGGGCATCACGGCGAAGCCGATCCCGGTGACGATCGCGGCGCCGAACATCACGAAGATCAGGCCGAAGTCCTCAAACTGGAGGAAATTCAGCACGACCTCCGGCCGGGCCATCTGGCTGAAGCCGAGGCCGAAGCCGAAGATCAGCCCGCCGACGAGGATCAGCGGCATAAAGAGGGGATGCCGATCAGCCATCTTATGGACTCACCCCCAAAGCGGCGACGACCTGCGCGGTCACGATGGCGACGAAGAGGAACGTCGCCACCCCGACGAGCGACGTCTTCGAGGCCGAGCCGACGCCGCAGACGCCGTGGCCGGAGGTACACCCCTTGCCGATCCGGGTGCCGATCCCGACCAGGACGCCGCCGAGGAACAGCCGCCACGGCTGGACGTCCGTCGTCCACAGCGTCACGCCGAGGGCCTCGTACAGTTGGCCCGTCGAGCCGGGCTCGTAGAGCGACGTCGTGATCACGCCCGACTGGACGGTCGCGGCGAAGGCGAACGCGCCCAGGATGATCCCGAACGTGAACACGACGCGCCAGTCCCGCGAGCCGACGTATCGCTGGAACCGGGACTGCTCGGAGACGTACGACAGCGTCGATTCCAGGAACGTGCTCGCGCCGGCGGCGATGCCGGTCCCGACGTAGATCACGACCGCGCCGAGGCCCACGAGCAGTCCGCCGACGGCGTAGCGGCTGATCCCGTCGGGGAACAGCTCGGCGAACAGCTGGAGCGGTACCGGATCAGCGACCATCGGCCCGATCAGTCACCCGCGAGCGATTCCTGGCTCGCCGCGCAGTTGTTCGGGCCGAGTTCGAGGGTGAACGCCTCCTCGTCGTCGACGGCGTGCTGTCCGAGGTTGGTCGCGATGATCTCCTCGTAGTTGGCCGGCCGCGGCGGCATGTCCGCGAGGATCAGGTCGACGAACGCGTCCTCGTCCATCGAGAGCGCGTCCATGTCCGCTTTCAGGTCGCCGATCGGGGCCGTGTAGGTCCCGTCGGCGGCGGGCTCGGCGGCGTCGCTGAAGTGGGCACCGCCGACGAGCGTGTCGTCGGGGAGCGAGAGCACGCGCTCTTGGAGCGACTCGTAGAGCATCCGCGCGGCGTCGGGCGCGCCCTCGTCGCCCTCTTCGAGGTCGGGGCGGGCGACGCTCTCGACGAAGAGCCCGTCGCCGGTCGCGAGCAGGCTCCCACCGAGCAGGTAGGAGGTCATACCGGTAGTGTGGCCCGGCGTGTAGATAGCTTCGACGGTCGCTTCGTCGACCTCGAAGGTGTCGCCGTCGGCGGCCGTCGTCAGCTCGTCGGCGTAGGTGACGCCGCGGTCGACCGCGTTCGCGGGGAGGACGCCCTCGACGCCCTCGTCGTCGAGGTCGCGCACGCCCGAGATGTGGTCCGCGTGGATGTGCGTATCGAAGGCGTAGACGAGGTCGGCGCCGAGCTCGTCGGCGTCGTCGAGGTAGCGGTCGGTGAACGCCCGCAGCGGGTCGACGACGGCCGCCTCGCCGCCGGCGACGAGCAGGTAGCCGAGACAGCCCGAGGAGGGGCGCTGGTACTGATAGAGGGTGCCGGCGCCGTCGTATCTGGCGACCTCGACGCGCTCGTAGATGCGCGCCCAGCCGTTCATTCCGTCTTCGAGGTGATCGACGTCGTATCCCCGTTCTGCGAGCGTGCCCGCGACGTACTCGCTGGCGCCGCCCTTCGCGCACAGGACGGTGACCTCGCGGTCGTCGGGGATCGAAGCGAGGACGTCGTCGTCGATCTCCTCGTCGAGGAACTGGAAGTACGGGACGTTGATCGAGGTGACGTTCTCGCCGTCGATGCGCCACTCCTCGTAGTCGGACTGCATCCGCGCGTCGAGGATCGTGACGTCCTCGCCGGCGTCGATGCGGTCCTTGAGCGTTTCCGGGTCGACACTCTCGACGTCCGCGTCGGGCGTCGGGAAGTCTTCGGGATCCATATTGTGCATCCGTTCGTACCGGGTAGGCGCACAAAAGAGTTTGCATAGTAATTCGTACTTTATGCAATATAGATGGTCGGGAGAAACGGAAGCGACACGCCGACCAAACGGCAGACGAAGCCGAGAGACAGTTCTGATTCCAATATGTCCGCACATCTGCCGTTCACTGCGATCAGTTAGTACTGTTTTCCGCGCGTTTCCGAGCGCGACCGCATATTGGGTCAGAAAATTCGCGGGAGTAGAAGTGTACCGTAGATACAAGAACCGACATTCTTTTAATCTCCGCATTGATATTGTGCAGTAGCTCCAATACGAACAAGGAGCGGACCTACAATGAGTGTGAATTTCGACATCACGGAGACGCTCGACGTGAAAGGTGCCTCGTGTCCGATGCCGGTCGTGAAGACGAAGTCCGCCGTCGACGACCTCGACGAGGGCGACGTGCTGGAAGTGGTCGCCACGGACCCCGGCAGTATGAGCGACCTCGACGGCTGGGCGTCCGGCACCGACGGCGTCGAGATGCTGGACCAGGTCGAGGGCGACGACGTGTACAAGCACTACGTGCGCAAGACGGAGTGAACGATGGAGAAGATCGGAATCATCGTCGACAGCGACAGCCCGAAGAGCCTCGCGATGGCGATGAACCTCGGGCACACCGCGCTGGCGTCGGACATGGAGGTGCTCGTCTACTTCACGTTCGACGGTCTCACGCACCTCCTGGAGGGCGAAAAGGACGTCTCGGAGATCCAGCCGCTGCTCGAGGAGGGGATGCCGAACCCCTACGACCTCCTGGACGCGTTCGTCGCCGACGGCGGCGACGCCGTCACGACGGTCGCCTGCACGACCACGCTGGACATGCTCGCGTGGGACCAGGAGGCCATCGACGACGACGTGACGACGAAGTTCGCCGGCGCAGCGACCTTCCTCGAAGCCGTCGACGACGCCGACCAGGTGTTCAGCTTCTAATATGAGCACGGACACCCCCGACGCCGGCGAGAACGCCCCCGGAGACGCCGGCGAGCCGCCGGCGCGCGCGGAGCTGGCCGCGCGCGTCGACGAACTCGAAGCGCGGCTGGCCGAGGGCGACGACGCCGACGACGGCGGAAAGAAGATGTCCATCATCGCCACGAAGGGGACGCTCGACATGGCGTATCCCCCGCTCATCCTGGCGAGCACGGCCGCCGCGTTCGGCTACGAGGTGACGGTCTTCCACACCTTCTGGGGTCTGGACATCCTCCACGAGGAGCGCTCGACGGACCTCAAGCTCAGTTCGGTCGGCAACCCCAATATGCCGGTCCCGAACGTCGTCGGCGCGCTCCCCGGGATGGACCGCGTCACGACCTCGATGATGGAACGGCGGATCGAAGACAACGACACCGCGACCATCGAAGAGCTCATCGAGACCTCCCTGGAGATGGGCGTGGAGTTCCAGGCCTGTCAGATGACGATCGACCTGATGGGCTACGACGAGGACGACTTCTACGACGGCGTCCGCACGGGCGTCGGCGCGGCGACGGCCATCCAGGATATGGCCGAGGCCGACATCCAGCTCCTGATCTAGCTTCGACCGCCCGCGATCGCCGGCCGGCCCACACGTTCCCTTCTCCGCGACGGCCGAAACCGGTAGCCTTCTTGCGCGCGGCCCCCGAAGATGAGGGTATGGAGTCGTGGGGCGCGCTCTTCGATCGGGCGGCCGAGGCCGACATCGAGGAGGCGGCGATCGGCCGGGCGCTCGAACGGGTCCGCGATCGGGAGCGAAACGGTAGCGACGCGACCGGGAGCGACGGCGACGTGTCGCCGCCGGCGGAGTCCGGGCCGGCGCGCGTCGTCGCCGACGCCGACGTCCTCGCGGCCGACCTCCTGGTCGACGGCGACGCCCGGCGCGCGCTCGATCACCTCCGGGCCCACTCCTGGACGACCCTCGTCGCGAGCGACCCGCTCGTGGACGACGCCGCGGCGGTCGTGGCCGACCTCGCCGACGACGCCCTCGCGGCGGACTGGCGCGAACGGGTCGACGTGTGGCGCGAGCCCGTCTCCCAGCCCGTCGGCGACCACCCGGCGCTCGCCTCGGCGTACCGCGGCGGCGCGATGCACCTGCTGTCCCTCGACGAGCGACTCCTCTCGACGCAGGCGAGCGCGACGCTCGGCGGCCGCCTGTCGGTGAGCGCCCGCCACCCGCGGGCGTTCGCGACGCTGTTCGATCCCGAGGGCCTCTACGGGGAGGTCGCGGGCGGCGAGTACCCCGGCCCGGATCGGGACCCACGCGAGTGAGGTCGATCCCGAGGCGGGACCGAAGCGTGTTTCCGCGGCGGGCCGTAGAGTGAGGCGAGATGGTAGACGAGATCACGCCCGCGGCGCTGCGTGCGCGACTCGACGACGTCGACGACGGGAGCGGCGATGGCGACGGCGACTCGGATGCGGACGCTCACGCCGACGACGACCCCGCGGTCTCGGTCGTCGACATCAGGGACCCCGCCTCCTACGCCGACGGCCACGTCGCGGGCGCGGTGAACGTCCCGCCGAACCGCCTCTCGACGGCCGCCCTCGACGCGGCGTGGGCGCGGGCCGACGAGGTCGTCGTCGCCTGTTACGTCGGCAAGAGCTCCAAGCGGGTCGCGTCGATGCTGGACCGCCACCTCGACACGGACGTGTCGAGCCTCCGCGGCGGCTTCGACGCCTGGGACGGCCCGACCGAGGACCGCTCATCGTCGACGGGATCGGCGGCCGCTCCCGACGAGGGGCCGACCAACGGCCCCGAGGCGCCATTCTGACCGGGCGACGGAGTCGCCGCTGGCGGATCAGCTCCGAAAAAACGGTGTGGTCGCGGCCGGACCCGCCGTCGTCAGGCCTGCCAGCGGAGCCCGCAGTTCCCGCAGACCCGCAGGCCGCCCTCCTCGGCCTCGACGTCGTCGGATCGGCACTTCGGACACTGTGAGTCGCCTTCGAGTTCCATACCCGCGGTGGTCAGTCGGTATTGAAAAAAGAGGAGGGCGATTCTCGCGAGCGAGGAGTCGAAGGCGTCGTTATGTGCTCGAAGTGGCCACTCTCAGGATTGTCCGCGCGAAAAAACGGAGAGTCCGATCGGAGCGTCGAGGGACGGCCGCGCCGTTACTTTCCGCGCCGGCGGTCCGAGGAGATGCTCGGACGGGTGTGCTCGGCGCCCTTGCCGCGAGTCCGGAGGCCGCGGTTGGACTTGCCGGCGTTGGTGAGGCCGCGGAACGCCCGGCCCTTCTGGTCGTCGCTGCAGATCCAGTTGAGGTCGTCGTCGTTCTCGATCGCGGGGTGCTCGGGATCGACGAGGATCACCTCGTGCCACTTCTGGGAGCCGTCTTCGCCGACCCAGTAGGAGGCGAGCGTCCGGAGGTTCGGGTGCTTGCGCGCGGCCCGTTCCTCGGCGATGCGCTGGATGCTCTTGCGGCGGCCGATGCGGTTGACGCCCTGGCGCTTCGACCGGCGGCCGGCCTTGAAGCGCTGCTTGCGGGCGCCGCCCTTGCGGACGGAGACGCGCACCACGACGATGCCCTGCTTGGCCTTGTAGCCGAGCTCGCGGGCCTTGTCGAGGCGCGTCGGTCGGTCGACGCGGACGATGGCGCCCTGGTCGCGCCACTCCTGCTTTCGTTGCCACTGCAGCTCGGCGAGCTTGCCGTCGCCGGGCTGCTTCCACGCGTCCTTGATGTGGGAGTAGAAGCTTCGTGCCATTGTGTCACCACGGGCGCTTGCGATTCGGGCGGCGTTCGACGCCGGCCCACATTTCGTCCCGATCCCTCGGGTGCCCGCTGGCGTCCCGTTCGACCAGCGAGTTGGTCACGCTACCGCCGTGGCGCTCTTAACGACTTCGAATGCGGACCGGGCGCCGCACCGGCGCTACGGGAACGAACGGCTTTTGACGCCGGGTATCGGAGGCGTACCTATGGCTACGGAAACGCAGAGCGGACTCTCCGATCACCTCCGGGGGGTCACGGTCACCACCCTCGCCTGTCTCGCCGGCGTCGTCGCCGCGCTGGCGTCGGCGAGCGTCGTCGGGACCGACGCGGCCGCCGCGACGAGCCGACAGACGCTGATGATCGTCGCGGGGTTCGTCGTCCTCCAGTTCCCGATCCTGCGGCTGGGCGGGATCGACGTCTCCGACTTCGGGGCGAAGGACTACCTCTACGTGGCGTTCATGACGTTCGCGCTGTGGTTCATCACGTTCGGCATTCTCCTGACCGAGGGCGTCGCGCTGTAAGCTATGGCGGACGACAGCATCGCGGTCGTCGATCTCGATCGGTGTCAGCCCGACCGCTGCAGCTACGAGTGTGCGAACTACTGCCCGCCCAATCGAACCGGAAAGGAGTGCATCGTCACACGCGGCGAGTACTACGAGGAGGACGAGCCCTTCGACGGCGACCCCGACCAGATTCGCATTTCGGAGGAGGTCTGCCTCGGGGAGACCTGCGGCATCTGCGTCGAGAAGTGTCCCTTCGACGCCATCGAGATCATCAATCTGCCCACCGAGCTGGACCAGGAGCCGGTCCACCGCTACGGCGAGAACGCCTTCGCGCTCTACGGGCTGCCGGTCCCCGAATCGGGTTCCGTGACCGGGATCCTCGGGCCGAACGGGATCGGGAAGACGACCGCCGTCCGGGCGCTCGCGGGCGAGATGGTGCCGAACCTCGGCGCCCACGACGAAGAGCCGACCTGGGAGGCCGTCCTCGACCGCTTCCGCGGGACCGAGCTCCAGACCTACGTCGAGCGCGTGCGGAACGACGAGGTGTCGATCGCGCGCAAGCCCCAGTACGTCGACCAGCTCCCCAAGCAGTTCGACGGCACGACGATCGATCTCCTGGAGTCGACCGACGAGCGCGGCGCGCTCGACGACTACATCGACCGGCTGGGCATCCGCCCGGTCGTCGACCAGCCGCTCGATACGCTCTCGGGCGGCGAGCTCCAGCGGGTCGCGCTCGCGGCCACGCTGGCTCGCGACCGGGACTTCTACTTCCTCGACGAGATCTCGCCGTACCTCGACATCGGCCAGCGCGTCACGGCGGCGCGGCTGATCCGCGAGCTCGCCGAGGAGGAAGACCGCGCGGTGCTGGCGGTCGAACACGACCTCGCAATCCTGGATCTCCTCGCCGACACCCTCCACGTCGCCTACGGTGAGCCCGGCGCCTTCGGCGTCATCACCGACCCGAAGTCCGTCAGGAACGGCATCAACGAGTACCTCACGGGCTATCTCTCCAACGAGAATATGCGGATCCGGCCGAACGAGATCGAGTTCCACGAGCACGCCCCCCGCGAGACCTCGAAGTCGACGCCGCTCGTCGACTACCCCGAGCTCCGGAAGTCCTACGGCGAGGGCGAGTTCGCTCTCGAAGTCGAGGCCGGGACGATCTACGAGTCGGAGGTCCTGGGCGTCGTCGGTCCCAACGGGATCGGGAAGTCGACGCTCGCGAAGCTCTTCACGGGCGCGCTCTCCCCCGACGAGGGCGAACTCGACTTCCGGCTCGACATCTCCTACAAGCCGCAGTACATCGAGATCGACCAGCCGATGCGCGTCGACGCCTTCCTCTCGTCGATCACCGACGACTTCGGCACCTCCTACTGGAAGACCGAGGTCGCGGACCCGCTCCAGCTCGACCGGATCATAGAGCGGAACCTGGACGACCTCTCGGGCGGTGAGCGCCAGCGCGTCGCCATCGCGGCGTGTCTCTCCGAGGACGCCGACCTGTACGTGATGGACGAGCCCTCGGCGCACTTGGACGTCGAACAGCGCGTGCAGGCGACGAGCGCCATCCGGCGGTACGCCGAGAACCACGACGAGACGGTGCTCGTCATCGACCACGACATCTATATGATCGACCTGCTCGCGGACCGGCTGATGGTGTTCGACGGCGAGCCCTCCGAGTACGGCCACGCCGCGGCGCCCCAGGAGATGCGCGCGGGGATGAACGACTTCCTCGCGGACCTGGACATCACGTTCCGCCGCGACGAGCGGACCCAGCGCCCCCGGATCAACAAGCCCGGATCGCAGCTGGACCGCAAGCAGAAGAAACAGGGCGAGTACTACTACGCGCCGTAGCGGACGCCGCGCGGCCGAAACGGCGCGCCGCTCTACGCGTACGTCGCGGCGCTCGTCGGGTGGGCGGTCTTCACCGGCGCGTGGACGGCGGGGCTCGTCGCCGGGATCGACGCCGCGCTCGTCGGCTACGGGTGGATCGCCATCGCGCTGTACGGCGTCGGACTGACGATCGCGCTCGCGGTGACGCACAAGCGCGACCTCGCGGACGCCGTCGACGCGACGGTGCTGTGGGCCCGAGGGGCGTAGAGCGGTCCGACGTTCTTTTTTTGTGGGTCGCTGTCGGCGGGCGCCGAAGATTCGGTTAGAAGAGCGCTGCCGCTGACGCGTCGGAGACGGCGAGAGAAGCGAGACCGTCGATTACGCGGTGCGGCGTTCCTTCGACTTGGGTCGAAGGTTCTTGTACCCGCACTTGCGGCACTGCTCGGCGCGCTGGGGGTTCCGCGCGTTGCAGCGCATACAGATCTGCTTTTCCAGCATCCGGTCGACCGCGGCCTCGTTCTTTGGCATACGCCCTGCTACCGGACGCGGCAGTATAACGCTTGCGAGACGGGCGACTCCGGGTCGTGCGGTCGGGGCCGAAAAGGCGGAATAGAGCGGCGGCGGCGGAATTCGGTGGTCGGGCCCGGGTCAGGCGCCGGCCGGCTGGGCGGCCCGATTGAGCGCGTCTTCGATGTCCTCGCGCTGGGTGAAGCCGACGAAGCGGTCGACGATCTCGCCGTCCCGCTCGACGACGACCGTCGGCAGCGAGCGGACCTGGTACTGATTCGCGAGGTCCTGTTCCTCGTCGACGTCGATCTTCTGAAAGTCGACGTCGCCGTACTCCGATTCGAGTTCGTCGAGGATCGGGTCCTGTTTCTTACACGGGCCGCACCAGTCGGCGTAGAAGTCGAGTACTCGGACGGTCATCGTGTGCGTAGCGACGTAACGCGGGGCGTCGCATAAGCGTTTCCACAGGATCAAATCCGCCCGGAAGCGGACTCCGCCGCAGTCGCGGCCGGTCGAGTCGGCGACCGCGGAACCGCGCATCCGAAACGTTTAGGCGCCGGACCACCGACGGGGGAGTATGAGCAGCGGCCAGAACAGCGGCGGCCTGATGTCGAGCGCGGGCCTCGTTCGCTACTTCGACGCCGAGGATCGCAACGCCATCCGCATCGACCCCAAGACCGTCGTCGCGTTCGGACTCCTCTTCGGGATCGGCGTGCTCGTCCTGAACGTCGTCGCGATCTGAGATCGGCGGGACGAACGGACGCTTTTTGTCCACTCACCCCCGAGCCACGCGTATGTTACGAGCGGGTGTCGTCGCCGTCCAGGGCGACGTCTCCGAACACGCCGCCGCGATCCGGCGCGCCGGCGCGGCCCACGGCGAGGAGGTCGAGGTAGTCGAGATCAGACAGTCGGGGCACGTCCCCGACTGCGACGTGTTGCTCCTGCCGGGCGGGGAGTCGACCGCGATCTCGCGACTCCTCGCCCGCGAGGGCATCGACGAGGAGATCGTCGCGCACGTCGAGGCCGAAAAGCCCGTCCTCGCGACCTGCGCGGGGCTCATCGTCGCCTCGCGGGACGCCAAGGACGACCGCGTCGACACGCTCGACGTCCTGGACGCGACCGTCGACCGCAACGCCTTCGGCCGGCAGGTCGACAGCTTCGAGGCGCCGCTGGACGTCGCCGGCCTCGACGAGCCGTTCCCGGCGGTGTTCATCCGCGCGCCCGTCATCGACGAGGTCGGCGACGGCGTGGAGGTGCTGGCCGAGTGGGACGGCCGCCCGGTCGCCGTCCGCGACGGGGTCGTCGTGGGGACGTCGTTCCACCCCGAACTCACCCAGGACAGCCGGATCCACGACCTCGCGTTCTTCGAAGAGCGGGCCGTCGAGGCCTGATCCTCATACTGATTGCTCTCAGTCGACGCTGATCACGACCTTGCCCTGGTGGTTTCCGGCCTCGACGTAGCGGTAGGCCTCCCTCGCTTCGTCGAAGTCGAAGACGCGGTCGACGACGGGCTCCAGCCCCGCGACGCGCATCGCTTCGGTCATCCGCTCGAACATCGCCTGGCTCCCGACGCCGATGACGCCCTCGACGTCGAGCGCCTTCGCCAGGATCGGCGAGAGGTCGACCTGGCCCGCCTGACCGGCGAGGACGCCGATGAGGTGGACGTGGCCGCCGTGGGAGGCGGCCTGGAGCGACTGTTCGAGCGTGTTGGAGCCGCCGACCTCGACCACGTGGTCGACGCCGCCCAGTTCCTCGGCGACGACCGGCCCCCACTCGGGCGTCGCCTCGTAGTTGATCGTCTCGTCGGCGCCGAGGTCGCGGGCGCGGTCGAGCGTCTCGTCGCTGGAGGAGGTGACGACGACCTCCGCCCCGTGGAGCTTCGCGAACTGGAGCGCGAACGTCGAGACGCCGCCGGTGCCGAGCGCCAGCACCGACTCGCCGGCGCCGAGGTCGCCGTCCTCCGCAAGCGCGCGCCACGCCGTCAGGCCGGCGCAGGAGAGCGTCGCGCCCTGCTCGTAGGAGAGGTGCTCGGGGAGCGTCGTGAGGCTCTCGGCGGGGAAGACCGCGTACTCCGCCAGCGCGCCGTCGACGTTGCCGCCGGTCGAGCGCGCGACTTTCTCGGGCGCGCTGGGGCCGTCGATCCAGTCGGGCGCGAACGGCGTCGCGACGCGGTCGCCCTCCGACAGGTCAGAGACGCCGTCGCCGACCGCGACGACCTCGCCCGCGCCGTCCGAGAGGGGGACGACCGGGAAGTCGGTGCCGGGGTAGATCAGTTCGGAGTCCGCGATCGCGAGGTCGCGGTAGTTCAGCGACGCCGCCCGGATCCGGACGAGCGCCTCGCCGGCGCCGGGAGTCGGCCGGTCGCGTTCGACCTACACCACGCCCTCGTAGTCGGGGTCTGTCTCCTGGACTTCGTAGGTTCGCACCGCCGTCGGTTCGGGCGCTCGCCACTTTTGTGCTCCGTTGGGCCACAGATTCGCCGCTTCACCGGGCCGGCGGCAAGACGCGAGCCCGAGCCTTTTCAACGGATGGCGGCGACACTCCGGTGTGCGCGCGAACGAGAGCGAGGTAGAGGCGCTGACGCGACGGCTGGTCTCGATCCCGAGCCACGACGACGAGACGGCCGCGGGCGACGCCATCGAGTCGTGGCTCCGCGAGGAGACCACCGCCGCAGTCCGACGGGACGATCACGGCAACGTCTTCGCCCGGCGGGGCCGGGGAGAGGAGTCGCTCGCGCTGGTCGGCCACCACGACGTGGTCGAGCCCGACGAGTCACAACTCCGTGACGGATCGGGCCGGGGGGCGAGGGGAGACGAGGCCGAAGCCGAAGCCGAGTACGTCGTCGACGAGCGCGACGGCCGGCTGTACGGCCGCGGCACGGCCGACATGAAGGGGTCGCTGGCGGCCGCGATGCTCGCCTTCCGCGACGCCGAGCCCGCGGCCGAACTGGTCTTCGCCTCCTTCGTCGGCGAGGAGCAGGGCGGCGTGGGCGCCCGCGCCGCACTCGGCGACGGCTTCGCGCCGGACTACGCGGTCGTCGGCGAGGGCTCGACGAACTACGCGGGCGACGGCCAGACCGACGTGGCGGTCGCCCACCGCGGCCGCCGCGGGTCGACGATCACCGCGCGGGGGAGCGCCGCGCACGCCAGCGAGCCCGCGGCGGGCGAAAACGCCGTCTACCGCGCCTGCGACGCCGTCGACGTCGTCCGCGACCTCGACGCCCCGACGGCGACGGTGCTGGGCCAGGCGGTGAACGGAAGCGTCGTCGTCACCGGGATCGAGGGCGGGTCGGCGTGGAACGTCATTCCCGAGTCCGCGACCGTGACCGTCGACGAGCGAACCGTCCCCGGGGAGCGCGCGCCGCTGGAGCGCGTCGAGGCCGTCGACGGCGTCGAGTGGACGGTCGATCAGGACCTCCCGCCGATGGCGTGCGGCGACGCCGGCTTCGCCGACGCGGCGCTCGCCGCCGCCGGCGCGGCACAGGACGCGACGCCCGAACACGTCACCAAGCCGCACGCGACCGACGCGGGGTGGCTCGCCGACGCCGGGACGGACTGCGTCGTCGTCGGTGCCGCCGAGCCCGGCGAGGCCCACACCGCCGGGGAGTCGGTCGCCCTCGACGTCCTGTCGCGGTGCTACCGGATCTACCGGGGGCTCGCCGAGCGGTGGCCGGCCGAGTAGCGGCGCGTCCGCGAGCGATCGACGTCCGATCGCCGGCGTCCCGGCCCGTCGCCGGAGGCGTCGGCTTGATACGCGCGCGCCTCCCAGGCTTCGACGATGGCGACAGACGCATCCGACGCTGCGGGCGACGGTACGGGCGACGGCGAGGGCGGCGAGCCCCCGGCGGCCTACGAGACGCTTCTGGACCAGTACCGGCGCGTGACGAACGTCCGCGAGGCGGGCGGGCTCCTCTCGTGGGACCAGCAGGTGATGATGCCCGAGGGCGGGACGCCGGCTCGGTCCCAGCAGCTCTCGACGCTGTCGTCGGTCTCCCACGACCTCCTGACCGACGACGCGGTCGGGTCGGCGCTCGGCGAGCTCGACGCGGCCGAGCTGACCGCCGAGCGGGCGGCCGTCGTGCGCGAGATCCGCCGCGAGTACGAGCGCGCCGACGCCGTGCCCGCCGAGCTGGTCGAGGAGATGTCGACGACCTCCTCGGAGGCGCTGTCGGCGTGGGAGGAGGCGAAGGCCGAAAGCGACTTCGAGACGTTCGCGCCGTACTTAGAGAAGCACGTCGAACTCAAGCGGGAGTACGCCGAGCACGTCGACCCCGACCGCGACGCCTACGAGGTGCTCTTCGAGGACTTCGAGCCGTGTCTCTTTCTGGAGCGCGCGGAGTCGATCCTCGCGGACATCCGGGAGACGCTCGTGCCGATGATCGAGGAGATCAGGGCCTCGGAGGTCGACCTGACGACCGACGCGTTCACCTCGCTGGGAACGTACCCCGCCGACGATCAGGAGGCGCTCTGTCGGGACGCGCTCTCGACGCTCGGCTACCCGTGGGAGCGGGGGCGGCTCGACACCGCCTCGCATCCGTTCTCGACGGGGACGACCTTCGACGCGCGGGTGACGACCCGGTTCGACGAGGCCGACCCGCTGGGGTCGCTCCTCTCGACGATCCACGAGTTCGGCCACGCGACCTACACGCTCGGGCTCCCCGACGAGCACTACGGCTCGCCGCTGGGCCAGGACCGCGACCTCTCGGTCCACGAGTCCCAATCGCGGCTCTGGGAGAACCACGTCGGGCGCTCGCAGGCGTTCTGGGAGTCGTTCCTGCCGACCGTCGCCGAGCACTTCCCGCAGGCCGAGTCGGTGACGCCGCGGGAGGCCTACGAGACGGCGAACCAGGTGTACGAGGACAACCTCATCCGCGTCGAGGCCGACGAACTCACCTACCACCTCCACATCGTGATCCGGTTCGAGATCGAGCGCGCGCTGATCGCGGGCGACCTCGACGTCGATGAGGTGCCGGCGGTCTGGAACGACAAGTACGAGGAGTACCTCGGAATCCGCCCCGAGAACGACGCCGAGGGCTGCCTCCAGGACATCCACTGGAGCCACGGCAACTTCGGGTACTTCCCCACGTACTCGCTCGGCTCGGCGATGGCCGCGCAGTTGTACGCCGCCATAGAGGACGACGTCGGCGCGGACGCGCTCGACGAAGAGGTCCGCGAGGGCGACTTCGAGACGCTCCACGAGTGGCTCACCGACAACGTCCACCGCCACGGCGCGCGCTACGAGACCGACGAACTGGTCGAACGGGCGACCGGCGAGCCGTTCACCGCCGACGCCTTCGTCGAGTACGTCACCGACAAGTACGGATCGCTCTACGAGCTCGATTCGGTCTAGGCTGACACCCGATCTGCAGTTTTCTGATTCTCACGGGGCGAAACGCGGCAGTACAACTAAGTATTGGTACGCCATACCATAGCGTGTATGGCCTCAGCACCGAGCTCCGACGATGCCCTGTTCGACCAGTTCCTCGACGACCGCGGTCACGATATGGAAACTGTAGAGTGGGAGACATCGTATAACAAAAAGCAGTGTCCGGAGTGCGGTGCGCTTCACGACTCCGCGGCGACCGACTGCGGCGTCTGTGGGTGGGATCCGCGGGCCTGAGTCCGTTCCTCGCGCGGCGCGAACGTCTCCACAATTACATTTTCGAAACAGGTAGTTTATCAGGTACAAGTGCGTGAACGTGTCCAATGAGCGACTCGGACGCGACGGTCACCCGGCTGTTCGGTGGCCCCGGCAGCGGGAAGACGACGGCACTGCTCGATCGAGTCGACGGACTCCTAGAGCAGGACGAAATCACGATTCGCGACATCCTCGTCGTCTCGTACACCCGCGCGGCGGCCGCCGAGGTGCGCGAGCGACTCGCAGAGCGGCTCGACGTGAGCCCGCGGGCGCTGAAGGGCAACGTCGCGACGATGCACGCGAAGGCCTACGAGCTACTGGACCTCTCTCGCAACGACGTCGTCGGCGAGAGTGACAAAAAGGAGTTCTGCGAGGACTACGGCATCGAGTTCGAAGACGAGTACGGCGGCGCCGGCCGCCGGACCGCCCGGTCGACGACGATCGGCAACAAGATCATCGCGACGAGCCAGTGGCTCCAGCGGACCCGCCGGGACGTCGCCGACTGGTACGACGTCCCCTTCCAGTGGAACGTCGACGAGGTGCGGCTCCCGCCGGAGATCGACCCGAACGCCCAGGAGGGCAACAAGTACACCCCGACGTGGCCCTCCGACGACGACCGGATCGACGTGCCGGACGTGATCCGCGCGTGGCGCGCCCACAAGGGCGAACACGGCCTCGTCGGCTTCGCGGACATGCTCGAACGCGTGAAGCAGCGCTCGCTCGTCCCCCACGTCGACTACCTCGTGATCGACGAGTTCCAGGACATCACGACCCTCCAGTACGACGTCTACGAGGAGTGGAAGCCGCACATGGAGCGGGTCCTCATCGCCGGCGACGACGACCAGGTCGTCTACGCCTGGCAGGGCGCGGACCCGAACCTCCTCCTGGACGCCGAGCGCGACGAAGACGAGGTGCTTCCCAATTCGTACCGCCTCCCCTCGCGCGTCCTGAACGTCGTCAATCAGGAGATCCGCCACATCGACAAGCGCCAGGAGAAGGACCTGAAGCCCCGGAAGGAGGGCGGCACCGTCGAGGGGATCGACTCCCCGTCGATGCTCGACCTCGCGCGGAACGTCCGCTACACCATCGAGCAGGGCGACGACGACGAGACGATCATGGTGCTGTTCCGCGCGCGCTACCAGCTGTTCCAGTTCATCGACGAGTTCCTCCCGCTGGGGATGCCCTTCTCGGCCCTGACGGATCAACGGATGTGGACCGACCGGCTGACCCAGTACGTCCGCGGCATCGAGGCCCTCGACCGCGACGAGCCGCTGGACGGCCTCCAGGCGCGCCGGCTCGCGGACATGCTCCAGGACTCGGCGTTCGGGACGAACGACCGCGACGAGCTGTTCGACCGCATCGACGACCTGAAAGAGGAAGCGGGCGTCGAGGACCTGACCGAGATGACGGTCGACCCCGACGTGATCAACGAGTTCGCGCCCTTCGCGCCCGACGCCGACTCGGCGGGCGACATGCTCCGGAAGGTCACTTCGTTCCAGCGCAACTCCGTCGAGGCGTACTTCGACGGCGAATACAGGGGAATGGATCCGAACCGCGTCCGGATCGGGACGATCCACTCCGCGAAGGGTCGCGAGGCCGACCACGTCTTCGTCGCGACCGACCTGACCGAGAAGGTCGTCGAGCAGATGGCCGCCTCCGTCGACGACGAGGAGGTGGCGGGCGTCGAGGAGTTCACCTCCAGCACCGACCCCGTGCCGATCCTCACCGACAACGAGCGCCGGGTCTTCTACGTCGGGATGTCGCGGGCGCGCGAGCGGCTCGTCCTCCTCGAGAACCTCGTCAGCGGCGCGCCGACGCTCCCGGTGAGCGTGCTCCTCCACAACGAGATCCGCGACGAGTCCGTCGAGGACCTGCTGGAGGCGGCCCAGGAGGGCGAGGCGCCGGCGCCCGAGCCGGACGCCTGACGGCGAAGCGTGCCCGGAGACGACCTCCCCGAGCGGCCCCGGATCGACGACGGCTTCGTGGAGAATCTGCTGACCGAGCTGGACGAGCGCGGCGGCAGCGACGACCCCGTCGGCTTCGTCGCGGTCGGCGACGGGAGCGACGCCGATCTCGAATATCTGACGGGGTTCGACGGCCCCGAGCGCGAGTACGCCTTCGTCCGCGTCGCCGACGAGCGCGTGCTGTGTGCGCCCGAGGGGTACACGGAGCGCGCCCGCCGACAGTTCGACGGGCGCGTCGCGACCGAGAGTCTCAGAGCCCCGCCCGGCGAGCGCGCCGCGGCCGTCCTCGACGACGCGCTCACAGGACCGAACGCGGACGCCGTCGTCCTCACGCCCGCGACGATCCCCCACGACGCCGCCGTCTACCTCGAACGCGCGGGCTACGGCCTGCGCTCGACGAACGCCGTCCGAGCGGCGCGAGCGACGAAATCGGCGGACGAACGCGGCGCGATCCGCGCCGTCCAGCGGGCGGGGATCGGGGCCGTCCGACACGCGGAGTCGATTCTGGCGGCGGCCGACGTCGCGGACGGCGGGCTCCGGTGGCGGGACGAGCCGCTCACCGCCGAGCGGCTCCGGCGGGAGATCGACGCCGACCTCGCGCGGCGCGGGGTCCGGGGCGCCGGCAACACGGTCGTCTCGGCGGGGGCGACCACGCCTGACGGCGACGCGTCCGAGCCGGAGAGCGCGATCCGCCGGGCCGAACCGATCCGGATCGAGGTCGCGCCGCAGGGGCCGCACGGCTACCACGGCGCCTGTGCGCGGACGTTCGCCGTCGACAGCGACGGCGGCTGGGAGCGGCGGGCTTACGTCGCGGTCGAGGCCGCGCTCGACGCCGCACTCGGCGAGGTCGAACCCGGCGTCGACGCCGCGACCGTGGCCCGCGAGGCCGACGCCGAGGTGGCCGCGTTCGGGTTCGATCCGGGCGGGCAGTCGGCGCGCGGGCCGCTCGCGACGGTCCACGGAATCGGACTCTCGGCGCGGGAGCGGCCGTTCGCGAGCGGTGCGGAACTGCGGCCGGGAACGGTGCTGGCGGTCGCGCCGAGCGTCGTTGATCCCGACGAGGGCTGTGTCAGACTGGGAGCGGCGGTCGTCGTCACGGAAGACGGATACGAGACGGTGGGCGACGGCGAGCCGTCGTTCGCGCCTCGGCGCGGCAAATAGAGCCCGACCGCCGGAGGAGGCGTCAGTTCTCGTCGTCCTCGGGCTCTTTGACGACCGCGCCGACGACCCGCTCGGCCGCTTCGCCGGGGAGGTCGCTCGGCGTCGTGAGGTACTGCGGGAGGGCGACCATCCCGACGGCGACGACGACGGCGCCGGCCCCGAGGAGCGTCTCGCCGGCCGCGAGCCGGGAGAGGCCGAAGACGGCGACGGGCGCGGCGAAGATCAGCGTGGCCGCCAGCTGGAGCGTCCCGAGGATTCCGAGTCGCATCGGCGGAGCATCGTCGGTCTCGGGCTAAAAGCATCGCGGTCGGGCAGGGGACGGCGCGGAACGGGCGTGCGGAGGAGAATGATCAGCGGTGCAGCGGCTCCGGCGCGGGCGGCATCGACCGCTTGTGGGCGCTCCCCTCGTAGAGTTCGACGACGCGCTCGATCTGGTCTTCGGTCACGTCCAGCTGCCGGACCGTTGCGGCCACGGAGAGCGGACCGTCGACGTGGAGCGCGAGGACGGCGTCGAGGGTGTCGTAGTCGAGGCCCATCTCCTCCTCGTCGGTCTGGCCGGTCCACATCTCCGCGGAGGGCGTCTTCGTCACCAGGCGCTCGGGCGCGCCCAGGTGGGCCGCGAGCTGGCGGACCTGCTGTTTGTAGAGGTTCCCGATCGGGTTGCAGTCGACCGCCTGGTCGCCGTACTTCGTGAAGTAGCCCGTCAGCGCCTCCGAGCGGTTGCCCGTCCCGAGGACGACCTTGTCCTCGTGGTTGGCGACGAAGTAGTTCAGCACGGCGCGGGTGCGGACGTAGACGTTCCCCGCGGCGGTGCGGTCGTCTGCGGCCTCCGGGAAGGCGTCGAAGAACGTCTCGGCGATTGGCTGGATCTCGACGACGTCGTACTCCAGCCCCAGCTCCTGGGCGACCCACTCGGCGTCGCTCATGTTGTCCTCGGTGTTCGCGACGCTCGGCATCACGAGCCCGTGGACGTGCTCCGGGCCGAGCGCCTCGGCCGCCAGGTACGCGACCGTGGTGCTGTCGATGCCGCCCGAGAGGCCGAGGACGGCCCCCTTGGCGCCGGCGGCCTCGACGGTGTCTGCGACGAACGAGGCGAGGTGGTCGGCGGTCGCTTCGAGTTCCGACTCCGAGAGGCGGAGATCGAGCGGTGCGTCTGCTTCGAGGACCGCTTGGTCCGTGGTCATCGGTAGTGAGTACCGCCTCGGGACACTAATACTCACCCGTCCCGGCGGATCTGTGGACACGCGTACACTTTTCGCGGAGGGTGCAGGCGGCGGGAGCGGCGGGCGGAACGGCTTTTTCGGTCCGCGGTGTGGCCCCGATATGGAGATCGTCGTCTTCGGCGCGGGGAGCATCGGGAGCCTCCTCGGCGGCCTGCTGGCGCGCGTTCCCGACCACGGCGTCACCCTCGTCGGCCGGGAGGCCCACGTCGACGCGATCCGGCAGGAGGGCCTCCGGATCACCGGTCGCGAGGCGTTCACAGTCCGGCCGGACGCGACGACCGACGGGACCGATCTCGCGGCGGACCTCGCGCTCGTGACGGTGAAGGCCTTCGACACCGAGAGCGCGGCCCGCGAGCTCCGGACCGGGGACTTCCGGGCGGTCTGCTCGCTCCAGAACGGGATGGGCAACGAGGACGTGCTCGCGGAGGCGCTCGACTGCCCGGTCCTCGGAGGGACGACGAGCTACGGCGCGGTCCGGGAGGCCCCCGGCGAGGTGGCGTGGAACGGCGCGGGCGACCTCGTCGTCGGTCCCTGGGAACCGCGCGACTGCGATGACGTCGCCGGCGAAGTCGCCGAGGCGTTCCGCGCGGCGGGGGTCGACGCCGAGCGGGCCGACGCCGACGGCATTCGCAAGCGGCTCTGGGAGAAACTCGCGGTCAACGCCGCGATCAACCCCACGACCGCGCTCGCTCGCGTCGAGAACGGCGCGCTCGCCGCTCCGCCGGCGGCCGACCTCGTGGCGCCGATCGCCCGCGAGGTCGCCGCGACGGCTCAGGCGGTCGGCGTCGACCTCGGCGGGGGGGAGACGATCGAGGCGGTCGAGGCGGTCGTCGACGCGACCGCGGAAAACGAGTCGTCGATGTGCCACGACGTCCGGCGGGGTCGGCGGACCGAGATCGACGTGATCAACGGGTACGTGGTCGAGCGGGCGCGGGAGGCCGGGATCGACGTCCCCACGAACCGAACGCTGTGGACGCTGATCCGGGCGTGGGAGGCCGGACGGGGACACGGAGAGCCCCGACGACGGCGACGGTGACGGCAACGGAGACGGCGACGGTGACGGTAACGGCGACGGAGCGTAGCCATTCAAGGGCCTCCTCGGGAATGGATGGGATATGGTCACAGTCGCGGACCTCCGGGAACAGGACGAGCCGATCACGATGCTCACGGCCTACGACGCCCCGACGGCCGAGCTCGTCGACGAGGCGGGGATCGACAGCGTGCTCGTCGGCGACAGCCTGGGGAACGCGATGCTCGGCTACGACTCGACGATCCCGGTGACGATGGACGACGTCGCACGGGCGACCGCGGCCGTGGCCCGCGCCGTCGACGAGGCGCTCGTCATCTCTGACCTGCCGTTCCTCTCCTACGGCGTCGACTCCGCCGAGAGCGTCGCGAACGCCGGCCGGCTCCTGAAGGAGGCGGGCGCACAGGCGGTCAAGATCGAGTCCGGGCCGCACACCGTCGAGCTGACAGAGCGGCTGACCCAGGTGGGGATTCCCGTGATGGCCCACCTCGGGCTGACGCCGCAACACGTCCACGGCATCGGCGGGTACGCCCGCCAGGGGACCACAGAGGAGCAGGCCGCCGAGATTCTGGACCTCGCGGAGGCCCACCAGGAGGCGGGCGCCTTCGGGCTCGTGATGGAGCACGTGCCCCGCGAGGTCGGAGCCGCGGTGACGGAGGCCCTGGAGATTCCCGTCATCGGGATCGGCGCCGGCCCCGACACCGACGGACAGGTGCTCGTCGTCAACGACGCCGTGGGATTCTCGCCGTCCGTACCGTCGTTCGCGAGGGCCTTCGGCGACGTGCGCGGCGAGATGCGCGACGCGATCGAGGCGTACCGGGACGCGGTCGTAGAGGGGACGTTCCCCGACGACGGGCACAGCCACAGCGAGGGCCTCGACCTCTGAGGGCGGGATCGAGCGGGCTTCCCGCCGCGAGACGTGTCTGCCAGTCGAAGTACACAAGACAATGCGGTGTGTAGCTTCCCGTAGATCCCGATGCAGCGGTCGTTCCAGTATATCGGGCTGTCGCTCGTCATTCTGGGCGCGATGCTCACCATCGTGCCCACGGGGAGCTTCAGCACCATCGCGGGCGACCGGCCGGTCGACGTCGCCGTCGCGGGAGACAGCGAGGCGTTCATCGCGATCATCGACACGAACAACGAGGTAACTCAGCCGGGGAGCGCGACAACGGTCGCCGAACTGGAGAACAACCTCGAGTCCTCGATGACCGTCGAGTACGAAGCGAGCGTGGACACGGACGCCCTGGCGGTCCAGAACCCCTCCGAGACCACCACGATCAGACAGGGTGGGCGCACCCCCCTGGAGGTTACCTGTTCGCCGCCGAACGGCGGGTCCGGCACGGCGACGCTGACCGTCGAGATCGTCGAGGCGACGGGACAGTCGGCGACGATCAAAGACGCGACCCTCGAAGTCCCGGTCGAGTACGACTGTCCGGGGCGGACCGCAGGGAACCGACCGCCGGAGCCGGGGCAGCCGCCGGGCGACGCAGTCGCGTACGTCGACGACGATCACGACTACGCCTACGACGAGGGCGAGCGGATCGTCCCGCGCGACGAGATTCCCAGTTTCCAGAACGACAGCGCGCACCTCGTGATCGCGGCCGGCGGCGAGACGCTCGACTACACCGGGAAGGTACAAATCAAGGCGAAGTCGGTCACCGTCGGCGAGGCGACGCTGGCGACCAACAAGAAACTCAAGATCGAAGCTGAGGGGGGCGCCATCTCGTTGCGTGACTCGACCGTCGACAGCCAGAACGAGAAGCTCAAGCTCAAGGCGTCCGAGGTCACGACCAGCGGGACGACCATCACGGCGAAAAAGAAGGTCAAGCTCACCGCAGAGTCGGGCGGGCTCACGCTCACGGACGCGACCGTCGAGAGTAACAACGGGAAGATCAAGCTCAAGGGCTATCCGGTCGACGCGACCGGTGCCACGATCACAACGACCAAGAAGATCAAAATGGAATCGGAGTCCGGCACGCTCGCGGTCGCCGACGCCACCGTCGACTCCGAGAACGGGAAGATCAAGCTGAAAGGTCCCAGTGTCGACGCGTCGGGGGCGACGATCACGGCGGCCAAGAAGATCAAAATGAAATCGGAGTCCGGCACGCTCACGCTCGCCGACGCGACCGTCGAGAGTAAGAACGGGAAGATCAAGCTCAAGGGCTATCCGGTCGACGCGACCGGTGCCACGATCACAACGACCAAGAAGATCAAAATGGAATCGGAGTCCGGCACGCTCGCGGTCGCCGACGCCACCGTCGACTCCAAGAACGGGAAGGTCAAGCTGAAAGGTCCCAGTGTCGACGCGTCGGGGGCGACGATCACGGCGGCCAAGAAGACCAAGCTCACCGCAGAGTCGGGCGAACTCACGGTCACGGACGCGACCGTCGAGAGTAAGAACGGAAAGATCAAGCTCAAGTCGAACGCGAAGTTGCGCGCGAGCAGTGCAGTCATCGAGACGAGCAAGAAGATCAAGCTCACCTCGTCGGGCGATATGACGCTTGACGGCGCCGAGATCTCCTCGACGAACGGTCAGGCGACGCTCACCCTCAATCAGGCGTCGGCGACGCTCGCGATCGACAAGGCGGTGCTTCAGGACCGCGACTCGACGGTCGTCTACAGTCCGAGCGGCGTGACCGTGACCGGGACGCCCGCGCAGGGGAGCGTCCAGGCCGGCTGAAGATCGGGACCGGTCGGCGTTCGACGTTCGTCGTCCCGGTCCCTCACGGCGGCCGCTCCAAGTTCTCGAAGCGGTACTTGTGATTCACGTAGGCGTGGTATCCCGCAGAGACCGCGAACATCGCGATGAGGACCGCGGGATACGCCAACACGGGGACCCCGTCGGTCGGGAGGAAATCGACCCACAGCGCCGCGAGCACGAGAATCGCGAAGGCCGACAGCCCGAGGTAGTACATCCCCCACGAGATCGAGTTCGCCGGGACGATGTCGAGGTAGATGTCGAGCCGCTCGACCCGGTCTTCGAGTTCGACCTCGCCGTCCTCGAAGTCGACGACGCCGGCGCGGTCGAGCCGCGGGAGGTGCGTCTGCTGGAGGGACGTGTAGGTCGTCTTCCGCTCGGCGGAGGCGATCTCCTCGACCCGCTTGTCGTGTTCCCACGCGGCGACCTGTTCGGCGAGCTCCGCGAGCGGGACGGGATCGTCGGCCCCCTTCAGGTAGTGGATGGCGTACCGGCGGCGGTGATTGCTCATCAGGTCGAAGATCTCGTCTTTGTGGAGAGCTTCGTCCGCGGAGTCCCCCGCGTCGGCGTCCGTATCGGCCTGCAACTCACCTGACGCGCGCTGTCCCATTGACTACCCAACATATTTGCCGACACTTACAAATAATCTTGGTCTGCGGTCACTCGTCGGTCACGGTCACGCTGAGCGTGACGGAGTAGTCGTCGGCCGAGACGCCCCCGTTGTCGGGCGGGAGCGCCGATAGCGAACTGTCGCCGTGGTCGGGGATCAGGTCGACCTGGAGGCCGAACGGGACCGATTCGCCCGGCGAGAGAACCCCGTCGGTCACGTCGGGCGCGTCGCTCACGGCGAGGAGGTCGTCGCCGGACGTGCCGGTCGAATCGAGCGTCTCCGGGCCCGCCGTGATCGACAGCGCCGCTTCGATGTCGTCCATCGTCCCGGAACTGAGGACGTCGCTCTCGACCTCGAAGTCGAAGTAGATCCCGGTGAGGTCGACCGTGCCGGAGTTCACGACCTTCACGATCTCCGCGAAGCGCGTGATCGCGCGTTCGTTGAGCCCCGTGTCGGCACCGGGCGTGAGTTTCGTGACGAGGCCCGCGTCGTTCGTCTCGACGTGGACCGGCGGGTCGTTGACCGCGCGGAGTTCGATGAGGTCGGGATAGACTATGGTGAAGGACGCTTCGGAGCTGGACGAAGTCGCGGTGAAGGCCGCCGTGGAACTGACGATGCCGCCGCTGACCGCGGCGCTTCCGAGGCCGGCGACGAGTTGGCGGCGGGTGAGCATCTGATTATCTCATATTGTGGAGGGATGGTAGTGATAAGTGAGCCACGAAGGGTGGCTGTGAAGTCCGTCGTCGGATACCGCTGTCGTTATTCGCTCTATTCGACCGCGCTGGCGACTGCGGTAACTTGATTGACTAGTTCCTTCGTGTCCGTGGCCGAGTCGTCGTCATCATTATCCTCATACCCGTTACCGTCGCCTATCCAGTCCTTGTTCGTGTTGCCGCTGAAGTTCCCTGCGGCAGATTTGTAGGCGTCTGTGAGGTCGGTAACGGTACCGTCGTATCCCAGAGTGACCTGCGAGCTGCTTCCGCTACCAACCTCGACCATCTTACTCGTGTCGGGAGTGCCGCCGGATTCGAGATTGAGTCCCGAAATTTCGCCGCTCGTGTTGGCACCCTTATAGAACGTGAATATGTTCGGAACGTTACTTTCCTTTATCGGGCCACCGTTGACCGCAGCTCCGAACCCGGTGAACTCGAAGCCCACGTTGTAGGCCCCATCGTCGTTGTTGTCGATCTGGAGCAGTTCGCTGAAGTCCGTCGTCGTTCCGACTGCGACGAACACCTGAACGTTCACCATTCCCTGTCCGACATCCTCAACGACTGCGAGCGGTAGGTCGTCGTAACCCAGGTCGCTGATTTCGGCCCCCGTCAGCCGTCCATTTTTCATATCGTCGCTACCTCCGGAAACGCCATTTCCGGGGACAACGTCCAGATTAGCGTCGCTCTGCGTGACGATACTCATCGATGCTTGACTACTCGACGACGTCGCGCTAAACGCGCCCGTCCCGAGCGCCGTCCCAGTGCCGATTGCGAGCGTTCCGAATGCCGTGATGACTTGTCTGCGTTTCATATGTTAACGTTGGTGAATGTCGAGTACTTGTAAGTGACGGAACTATTACGAGGACGTTCCCGTTCCCGGATTTTCGCTTTCGTCTTCTGCGATAATCGTGAGATTACCTGAGTTGCTGCCTCCTCTTGACACTGTCGTGTCGACGACTACGTGGAGACTCGTTGAACTGCCGGAAGAAACCGGGACAGCAGAATCATCACTGTCATCGATTTGTCCAACGTGGAAAGTGACATCGGCATCAGGTAGTTCGACAGTAGCCTCATCCGAGTTTGCATCGGCGTTAGCAGATGCATTACTGTCAGATGCTAGACCGATCGAGACCTGATCACCGTCTTGTGAGTTGTTCGTAAGAGTTGCAACGTTGGCTAGTGTCGTTATTGCGTTATTGTTGAACCCAGTGCTACTGTTATTACTGGTGGCAGTAGTTGAATCCGATCCGGCCAGTTCAAACCGCATAGTACCGTCTGAATCGTCGACAATGTACTCACTATTCTCGCTGATGCCGAGGAACGCACTTCCGTCTCCAGCCGTTTCCACGCTCACGGAACGAGCCGCGCTCACGCTAGTGAACGCGCCCGTACCCACGAGTGCTCCGCCACCGCCGACCAATGCTCCGAGTCCGACCAGTATGTTGCGTCTGTTGAGTGCCATTGTTGTGTGCTCCTTGGCGCGGGGGGACCGCGCCTCCACCTACTCCTTACCACTACACCCACTTTGTATTCCGCCGCTTGAAGCGGATTCAAGCCGAGCGAGCAAATCGAAAGGCGGGCTTGTAGCGGACTAGACTGCGCTTAATCGGCTATTTATCCGGATTTTCCAGCCGAATTCGGCGAAGACGCATCCGTGTTCTGTGGCTTCGGCTACTCCGACGAGACCGCGGTCGAACTGTCGCCGCTGACGCTGTCGTCCGAGGAGGACGCCGTTCGAGAGATCTGAGCATAGTTGCCATCCGCGTCGAGGGCCCTGACGTGCAGGGTGTACGGATGTCCCGATCGGACGTCGTATGCAGAATCGTCGGGATGGATCGCGAGTGAGTCAACGCGATACTCGCCACCGGTCGCGGTGTCTGTCCGAGTCGCTCGTACTGTTCCGTCGCTGTCCGCGATCTCGTATTCGACCTCGCGCAGATCGTCGTCAGCGTCGTTGTCGCGGATCCGAAGTCCGCCCACGGACCAACTGTTCTGGTCGGGGTTGGAGACGAACTGGTCCAGAGCGGTAATCCGGACCGCACGCTTCACCGCGGTCGTCTCCCGCTGGGCCTCGAACGTGAACTCGGAGCTTCTGACTGCGATCGTGAACGCGATTTTCTCGCCATCGTCGACTGCCGATCGGATCTCGACGGACTCCGACTCACCGAACGGGAGGGGAAAGGTGACCGACGCTCCCGTGTCTCCTTCGGGCCCGTACAGCGTTCCATCGGCAGGGTCATCGAGTGAGACCGTCGCCGTCGCACTCGACAGGGTGTTGTTTTCGAGGGTGACCAGCGGGTCTTTCGGATTCCGTCCGACCGGACTGGAGACTGCCACCCCCACGACGGCGTTCGACTGATCCTCGGCAACATCAAGGCTCACCTCCCTCGACTGGGGTTCAGATGCGAACGCACCACCGTCGAGGACCAGTTTGACTCCCCCGAACGCGAAGGCCGCGCTCACGAGTCCGAGGAGATATGCGCGACGGCTCGCTGTGTCCTCCGACTGGCCGTCCGAGACATCTCCAGAGTGATCGCGCGTCATATCATCGTTTCCTGTTTAGATCCGAGGTGCAGATCCGGCGTCTGTTCTGTCGCATCCAATACAGTCGGAGGGGTCGAAGACGACTGCGACAGCATCGACACACGGAATGCAGATCCCCTCACCGTACCTGACGCAGTTCGAGCGAGGAAATATGTCATCCGTGTTTCCTCTCACGTAGTTGCCGCATTAAATTTGGCGTGAGATGTTCGACAGTCGGAATTCGTCGTCATCTACGGTTTTCACACAGACATTGACCGGCCTAAGGGACAGTTTCAAGTCCAGCGGGTCGTTATCTCCAGCAGTTGCGTACGGTGTGTTAGCGATTCGTAGCACGCCCCCGGTCCGAGACGCGTCGGCTTGGAGCACCACGCGGTCGGCGAGGAGCCCCCACCGAGATGGCAGACGTCCTGATCGCCGAAGACATCGGTATGCAAGCGACCCTCATCGAGCGGTATCTCCGCGGCGTCCACGACGTCGTCGACATCGTCACGACGGCCGACGGGGCGGTCGAGGCGGTCCGCGAGAACGGGGCCGACGTCGTCGTGATGGACCTCAATCTCCACGAGGGGACCGGCATCGAGGCGACCGAGGCGATCAAGGAGATCGATCGGGGCGTCGGCGTGGTCGTCAGCACCGTCGCCGCCGGCGCGGACGTGCGCGAGCGCGCGCTGGAGGCGGGCGCCGACGTGTACCTGGTCAAGCCCTACGACCAGGAGGAGCTCTTGGAGGCCGTCGAGTCCGCCGCGCCGTAGAGTGGCGTCGCGAGCGCGCCGCGGATCAAGCGTTATACCGATCGACTTCCTATCGCCGCGCGTGAAGGTCTCGAAGGTCCTGGAGTACGCGGTCTTGCTGCTGCTCTTTGCGGCCGTCGGCGCGATGCTGTTCGGCCAGGCGGCCGGCCAGCCCGTGCTCTTGGGCTACGTCGAGACCGGCAGTATGGCGCCCACGATGAACCCCGGCGACGGCTTCGTCGCGGTCCCGATGGCGGTCGCGGGGCCGATCGAATCCGGCGACGTGGTCACGTTCCAGGCCGAGGAGCTCCACGGCGGCGGGCTCACGACCCACCGGATCGTCAGGGAGACGGAGGAGGGGTACATCACCAGGGGCGACGCCAACCCCTTCACCGACCAGGCGGGCGCCGAGCCGCCCGTCGACCGGGAGCAGATCGTCGCGCAGGCGCTCGAATTCAACGGTCAGGTGATCGTGCTCCGGAACCTCGGCGTCGCCGTCGTCACCGTCCAGGAGTTCGCCACCGGCGCGATGGCGGCGACCGGGATCGGCGCGCTCCTCGGCGGGGGCGGGTCGGCGCAGTCGCTCGTGTGGGTCGGCGTCGCCATCATCGCCGTCGGCTTCGTCGTCGACGCGGTGACGAGCGACCGGTCGACCGGCGGGCGGAACAGGCGCCGCGGGAACTACATCAAGACCTCGACGTTCCTGGTCGTGCTCGTCCTCATCGTCACGGCGCCGGCGACCGCCAGTATGGTGTTGCCCTCGGGGACGACCTCCTTCGACATCGTCAGTTCGGAGTCGCCGAACGAGGACCCGCTCGTGCTCCCCGTCGGCGGACAAAACTCCGTGGAGTACACCGTCACCAACGATGGCTACATTCCCGTCCTCACGGTGATCGAGCCGAAGAGCGAGGGGGTGTCGGTGTCTAGGTCGGCGTTCATCGTCGAGATGCGCTCCGAGCAGACGACGCAGCTGCTGATCTCAGCGCCCGAGGAGACGGGCGCGTACACGCGGAGCATCTCACAGTGGCGGTACCTGCCGATCCTCCCGCGGTCGCTGCTGCTCTCGCTGCACGCCGTGCATCCGCTCGCCGCCGTCGCCGCGATCGACCTCGTCCTGACGCTGGGCACGGTCGCGAGCGGGCTCATCGCGGTCGGCATCGGCCCGATCCGGATGCGCTCCGAAAAGCGGAACGTCACGTTCGTCCAGCAGCTCAAGCGGCGGTTCCTCTGAGAAGGCGTACCGGGATCGGCGCGCGAGCGCGAGCGAGAGCAAGAGGCAGTGTCGACGTCGCCGTCGATGTGAATGTGGATGTGGATGTGGATCGCCGTCGACGTCGCTGTCGATACCGAGAGGGATTTCGCCGCCGACTCAGATCTCCAGCCACTCGCCGGCTTCGACGTCCTCCAGCGCGTAGTAGTAGATCTCGGAGCTGTCGATCACCGCGTAGGCGTCGATCTGCGGGTCGTGGATGACCCGGCGGTTCGTGTCGATCGCGACGTCGACGAGGTCTTCGAGGGTGAGAATCGAGATGTACTGCTTCTCGGAGTCGGTGGGGAACTGCCCGCGGGAGATCCACTCCTGGTGTTGGTCGTGGGCGATGCGCGTCCGCAGCTCCTCGGGATCCACCCGGTCTTCGACCCGCGTGACCGCGGCCGCGGCGCCGACCATCAGGAGCCCGAGGACCGCGAGTGCGCCGTACTCGACGGGGCTCGGCGGTCGGGTGATCTCCCGGGTGACCGTCGTCGACTCCGTGCGCTCGGCCGAGAGCGTCCCGTCGACGTAGTAGGAGTTCCCGGAGATGACGAAGGGGACCGTCGACTGCAACGACCCCTGGTACGCGTCGGTGCGGTAGGTGACGTTCATCTGGAGCCGGAGCAGGAACTGCCCGGCGTTGCCGACCTCCTCGACGAGCACCGCGAGCTCTTGGGAGACGTCGGAGACGTTCACCGTGGCCGTCGTCGAGACCAGTCCGTCCTGGACCTGCCGGGTCGTATCAACGATCGACCGCTCCGAGCGGTAGAAGGGCTGGTCGCCCCGAACGCCGAGGAGCTCCAGCGACAGCTGCTGGTGGACCTCCACCTGCTGGTCGGCGGGGACGCTCGTGTTCATCGTGAAGGTGAGTTCGGGCGAGATCCCCGTGAAGTACACAGAGCGGTTCTCGATCCGTTCGCCCTCGTCGTACAGCGGGGTCGCCTGGGTCACGAGCGCGCTCTCGTCGACGCGCGTGCTGAAGGTCTGCTGGTCGGTCTGTTCTGTCAGCGTCTGGGTCGTCGGCGTGACGAACACGTAGCCCGCGCCGGCGAAACAGAGGAGGCCCAGGACGAGCAGCACCCCCGCGATGAGGCGGACGTTCTCGCTGACGAACAGCTTGGCTCGGTGTTCAAACGCCATCGGTGGAGAAGGGCGGGAGACAGACAGGGATTACGCGACAGCCGGGCGGAGCCATACCGCCGGATTACCGCTTTCGCAACAAAACTTTTGTCGTCGCTGTGGCTACACAGGTCAGGAACGCATCGAATGTCCGACGAATTCCCTGGTGGCGACGACTCCGCGAGCACGTCCTTTGAGGCGTGGCTCGACCAACAGGCCGAAAGCCAGGGAATGTCGCGCGAGGAAGTCTTCGAGCAGCTCGTCTCGTCGTACTGGACGCTCACCGAGATGACCCAGCTGCTCGACGACTCCGGCGGGGCCGGAGCGCCGATCCGCAGACGCGATGCGACCCCCGGAAGCGGGGATCGATTTCCCGACGACGACGGCTCCGAGCCGGGACAACCGAGCAACGGATCCGCGCCGCGGCGCCGCGACCAGCCCGACGGAGAGCACGGCGAGGCCGACGACTCACGGGCGGAGGCGACGCCGACGGCCGCCGAACTCGAAGCACGGATCGACGACCTCGAATCGGAGTTGGAAGCGCTCGAAACCGGCCTGGAGTCCGAAGTCGAACACGGGCAGACGCTCGACCAGCTGTTCGACGCCCTCGCGGAGCGCCTGAGCGAGGTCGAGTCGGAACTCGACGAGGTAGCCGCGAGCACGGAGTCGACAGAGACGGCACTCACGGGGCGGATCGAAGCCGTGGAAGCGGAGCTCACGGATCGACAGGCCGCGCTGGAAGACGAACACGAGCAGGTCGAAGCGTGGCTGGACGCGGAGTTCGACAGCCTCCAGACGATCCTGGAGTACCTCCTCGATCGGACCGACGGGCTCGAACACGAGATCGAAAGCGCGGGGTCGCGCCAAGAACGGGAGCTCGAACGGCTCCGCGAGGAGCGGGACGCCCTCCAGTCGATCAAACAGGAGGCCGCGGCCCACGACGCGCACGCCGGCGAGTGTGCGGCCTGCGGGGAGGAGATCGACCTCGATCTGCTCGCCCAGCCGTACTGTCCGCACTGCGACGCACCGCTGTCCGGCGTCGAGACCGAGAGTCGATGGTGGCTCTTCACCGACACCGTCGTGACGACCGCGAGCGACGGACGCGACGGGCGCCGGTCAGCGACGGGAGACCGCTCGGGACCGCTGCCGAGTGGAGAGCGGACGCGAGAGGAGCGAGAGCCGAGGCGGGGTCGCTCTGACGACCGCGGGACGGACGCACCGCCGACCGGCGGACCGACAGAGCCCGCCGACGGGCTCGACACCCCGCCGGAACTGGACGAAACCGTCGACGATCGGACCTCGGGAGGCCCCTCGTCGGCCGCGAGCGACGACGCGGACGCGAGCGCGGAGCCGGGAGGTCGAAGCCGTGGCCAGCGACACACCGAGGCCGACGACGCCGGCGATATCGACAAGGGCGACGACGACGTCGAGCGGCCGCCGGAGTCGATCGACCTGGAGACCCCCTTCGGCGACGACGGATCCGCGCTCGGCGGAGGGAGCGAGGCCGACGAACGGCGGGCGGACGATCCCGTGGACACGACAGACTCGACCGGGTCGACGGGCTCGGACGACGGCTCCGGGTTCGAGTTCGGCGGGACAGCGGACTCGGGGGACGCGAGCGACGGATCGACGTCTGACGCGTCCGAACGGGACGCGGAGCCGACACGGAGCGACAGTCCGTTCGGCGACCTCGAAGAGCTCCGGCGCGAGGAGAACGGCGACGGCGACGCGTAGCGGGCGGCGGCCAGGTCCTCAGGCGAAGCTCGGTTACAACAGCGAGACGGAGCCGTCCTCGTCGAACTGCAACACCGTATCGAACAGCGACTCGAACGTCCCGACGTCGGGGTCGTCGTGTCGGGTGGGATCGAGGTGGAAGTGCGCGCGCGCGCCGGCGGCGCGGACCCGACCCCGAAGCACGTGGAGGAATCGAAACACCCGCTGGCGGTCGTCGTTCAGGCGGAGCAGGTCCGACAGCGAGTGAAAGCACAGCCGCGTCTCGCCGGGCGCCTCCTCCCAGTTGGAGAGGAGTTTGCTCGTCACGATGCCGATCCGGCGGAGGTCCTGCGGACTGGAGACGGTGCGGACGTCGACGGGGCCGTCGTACTGCTCGTAGTTGACCTCGCGGTTGTAGTTCCGGACGTCGACGACCGCCGTCTCGCCGACCGGCCCCGAGAGGTAGTTCTCCAGGACCGAGAGCCGCTCGCTCGGCGTCTCGGTGATCGCGATCACGAGCAGATTGACCGGCCCATCGTCCGAAGAAGACATCAGCCGCGAGCAGAGGCTCTCTTCGGCCGGGACGTCTCCGGGGCCGCTGAGGAGGACGTTCGCGGCTTCGCCGGTCAGCTCCAGGACGGCTTCGGTCTTGGGGTCCAGCGGCTCGCCGTCCGCCGCGTCGCCGGAGACGAAGTCCCACTCCGCGAGGTCCGCGTCGTCGACGTCGGCGCCGGCCCCGCGCCGTCGGCTGATCGAGTCGGCCAGGTCCGAGAGCGTCGGCTTGGTGCCCTCGTCGGCGTCGTCTATGCCCCTGTCCGTGTCGACCTCGGGATCGTCGTCGAGCCGATCGGCAAGGTCCGAAAGCGACGAGGAGCGGTCGTCGTCGACCGCGTGGGACTCGTCCTCGTCGTCTCGCATACCGAACACTACTGGAGGCGGACAATAAATCTTGACGTCCGGAATCGTCGCAGAACGGCGCGTGGCTAGGTCAGAAGACGGAGACGCCACGAGGGCCCGGCGGCCGGAAGAAGACTTATTTCTCCGACGACCCACAAATCAGTAGAGCCGACACAATGGCCGACCGTCCGAACGTTCTGATCGTCGACGACGAGCGCGACCTGGCCGACCTGTATGCGTCGTGGCTCGCGGACGACTACGCCGTCGAGACGGCCTACGACGGCACGACCGCGGTCGAACGGGTGGACGAGTCAGTCGACGTGGTACTCTTGGACCGTCGGATGCCGGGGATGTCGGGCGACGAGGTGCTCCAGAAGGTCCGCGCGGAGTTCCCGGAGTGCGCCGTCGCGATGATCACGGCCGTCGATCCCGACTTCGACATCCTGGAGATGGGCTTCGACGCCTACATCACAAAGCCGGTCGAGGAGAGCCAACTCGGGGACGTCATCGACCGACTGCTCCGCCGGTCGGAGTACACAAAAACCGTCCGGGAGTTCTTTATGCGCCTCTCACAGCGGGAGGCGCTGCTCGCCGAACTGCCGAAGTCGGAACTGGAGTCCGACGAGCGATTCCAGAGCCTGGAGGCCGAAATCCAAGAGCTCAGAGCGGAGTCGGAGTCGCATATGGAAGAGTTGAGCGGCGACGACTTCGAGGCGCTCTTCTACCGGCTGGACGCGTGAGACGGCGGTTCGGCGTTCCGTCATCCTTAAGTCGAGGCTGTGGCTCTATTTCAACTGCGCGCCGGTGGTCCAGTGGTAGGACAGTGGCTTCCCAAGCCACTAGCCCGGGTTCAATTCCCGGCCGGCGCATTTCTGCTGCGAACGAAGTGAGCAGCGAAATCGCAAACGGGAATTGAATCAGGGAGCGTCGCGAGCGCAGCGAGCAGAGCGACCGTGGTTCAATTCCCGGCCGGCGCACTCCCCGCGGTCGTTTGCCGGCCGACGTCCCCCTCGCTCACTCGGTTCACTCGCGGGATTCCCGGCCGGCGCATACGGATCTAACGCGGTGTTTTACGTCAGATAGGGTCTGAAAGAAAGAAAAAGAACCATCGACGTAACGCTAAATGCCCACTTCCCCATCGCAGTATTTCGATCCCCGCTCTTGTCAGGACTATTAGGAGAAATCGACGGGCATCGAGCCCCATTGTGGTGAGCCGCCGAGGAAACGAAACCCCGCTTCGAGAACGGAATCCACCGGGTCGCGGTCGGCGGATTCGTCTGTCACAATACTCATCACCGGCACCGACGATGTGCGAGTATGGATCGAAGAGGCCGGGACCCGTACCCGTGGCTCATCGTCGGGTACGGCGTGATGCTGTTCCTGGGCGCGCTCGTCCATTACAGGCAAGAGACCAGAGCCCTGCGCAGCGTGGGCGGGCCGGTCGCCGCGCTCGTGATGGACGGCGTGCCCGCGCTCGCGCTCGCATACGCCGGGTACTGGCTCTCCACGCGCGGGCTCTCGGCCCCGGACCACCGCCGGATCGCCCAGTGGTGTTTCGGCGGGAGCGCGCTGTTCGTGGCGGCGATCGGCGCGACCTTCCTCGTTCGGCTCTTCGAGGGGCGGACGCCCACAGAGCCCGTCTTCCCGCTGTTGATCGCGGCCGAGGCCGGCGGCCTGGCCGGCGTCGTGTCCGGGTACTACAACGTCCAGGCGCTGCGGGACGCCCGCCGGGCGCGGACTGTCACCGACGCGCTGACCTTCGTCAACAGCCTCATCCGGCACGACCTCCGCAACGACCTGAACGTGATCCGCGGCCACGCCGAACTCCTCGCCGGCGACGAGAGCGGCGACGCGGCCCGCGGTCCCGACTCCGCGGCGACCATCGAAGAGAAGTCCGAAGAAGCGCTCAGGCGGATCGAGACCACGCGGGCGATCACGAACACGCTGATCGGCGAGCCCGACCTCGACACGGTCGATCTGGCGTCGATGACCGCCGAAATCGCCACCCGGACCGAAAACGCGTTCGACATCCCGGTCGTGGCCGACCTGCCGGACCGAGCGCCCGTCACCGCGAACGCCGGACTCCGGTCGGTCGTGGACAACCTCCTGGAGAACGCCGCCGAGCACAACGACGCCGACGAGCCCGAGATCGAGATCGTCGTCGATCGGGATCCGAACGCCGTCACGCTGCGGGTCAGCGACAACGGATCGGGGATCCCCGAGGCGGAGCAGGAGGCGCTCTTCGAGTCCCCCGCGGACAGCGAGGGCGGCGGGCTGTCGCTCGTGCGGACGCTCGTGGAGGGCTACGGCGGCGACATCCGCGTCGAGGACAACGATCCCACCGGAACGACGTTCGTGGTGACCCTCCCGCCGGCCGACGCCACAGGCGACGAGAGTCGATAGGAGGGCGTCGACGTCGCCAGGAACAAGCGAGGGGAAGTGAGTAGAAGCGACTGGCGGTATCCAGTCGCACGTCTGCGAGTGATCGAGTGGGAGTGCGACCGCGACGGCCGATCAGGAGCGGTCCGGCGGCGTCAGGTCTCGCTGGAACTCGTCGAAGGCGTCGAGGTCCTCGGGCAGGTCGTAGTCGATCCGCCGTTCCTCCTGTCGGTTCGGTAATCGATCCTCGACGGGATCGGCCGCCGACTCCCAGCCGTCCTTCACTTTCAGGCTCTTGGCGGGGATGCCCGCGGCGATGTGGTGGTCGGGGACGTCGCCCTGGACGACCGAGCGCGCGCCGACGATGGCGTTCTCGCCGACGCGACAGCCCGCGCGGACCATCGCGTCGTAGGTGACGCGGGCGTCGTCGCCGACGATCGTGTGGTAGTTCGCCACCTGCGTCTGGTCGACGGTGTCGTGGTCGTGGCTGTAGAGGTGGACGTCGTCGGAGATCGACGCGCGGTCGCCGATCGTCAACTTCCCGCGGTCGTCGAGGTGGACGTCGTCGTGGATGACGACGTTGTCGCCGACGGAGATGTTGTGCCCGTAGGTGAAGGTGATGCCCTTGAAGAAGCGGCAGTCGTCGCCGCACTCCTCGAAGAGGTGCTCGGCGAGCATCTGCCGGAACCGGAGCGCGAAGGCGACGTTGTCGGCCATCGGCGTCGCGTCGAACTGCCGCCAGAGCCACTGGAGGTACTTCGAGCGCTGGAATCGGTCGTCGTCCTTCTCGGCGTAGTACTCCGACTCCAGCGTCGCGTTGCAGGGGTCGTAGCCCTGGAGCCGAACGCGCTCTGCGGGCGAGATCTCCTCGCCGGCCTGCCAGCGGTCGTACGCCTCTCTGTCCCCGTGGAGGTCGACGAGCGTCTCGGTGACGACGCGGCAGGTGTCCTCATCGGAGGCGAGTCGCTCGTCGACCTCGTCGATGAAGGCCCGGACGTTGGCTTCCGCCTCCGCAGGGAGAGAGACGTTGACTTTGGTCATCGACGCCGGGTTCGGACTCCGACGGCAAATCCGTTCGGATGTGCGCAGGAATCGACCGACCGGATCGGAGGGGCCCGATCAGTTCCCGCCCCGGAGGAATCCGAGGAGACGGTAGTCGTGATCCGGCGTGTAGCGCCGGAAGAGCAGGCTGTTTGTCAGCACCGACACCGACGACAGCGCCATCGCGCCCGCCGCGAGGATGGGCTGGAGGAGCCCAAGGGACGCGAGGGGGATCATCGCGGTGTTGTAGCCGAGCGCCCAGAAGAGGTTCTGCTTGATCTTCGCGAGCGTCCCCGCGGAGATCCGGATGGCCTTCACCACGTCGGTCGGGTCGTCGCGCATCAGCGTCACGTCGGCGGCCTCGATCGCGACGTCGGTGCCGGAGCCGATCGCGGTGCCGACGAAGGCGGCCGCCAGCGCGGGCGCGTCGTTGACGCCGTCGCCGACCATCATCGCCTTCCGCCCGTCGGACTGGATCGACTCCACGGCGTCGGCCTTCTCCTCGGGGAGGACTCCCGCGCGGACGTTCTCGGGGTCGATGCCGACTTCATCGGCGACGGCGCGCGCGGTCCGCTCGTTGTCGCCGGTGATCATGTGGACGTCGACGCCGCGCTCGCGGAGGGCGGCCACGGCGTCGGCCGCGCTCGGCTTCACGGTGTCGGCGTCGGCGACGACGCCGAGGACCTCGCCGGCGTCGTCGGCGTCGGCGGTCACGTCGGCGTCTGCATCCCCGTCGCCGTCGCCGGAGACCCGCCCGACGAGCATCGCGGTCTTGCCCTCGGACTCGAGCCGCGCCATCGCGTCTTCGGCCGGCGTCGGATCGATCCCGGCGGCTTCGAGCAGCCGGCGGTTGCCGACCAGGATCGTCGCGCTACCTCGCGGCTCCGCCCCGTCGCCGCTCGGTCCTTCCGCGGCGCGTGGCGCCGCGCCCTCGACCGTCGCCCGGACGCCCTGCCCGGGGACGTTCTCGAAGTCCGTCGCCTCCGGGAGGTCGATGCCGCGTTCTTCGGCGCCCTCGACGATGGCGCGAGCCAGCGGGTGCTCGCTGTGCTGTTCGATCGCGGCCGCGAGGCGCAGGAGATCGGTCTCGGCGTCGGAGCGCTCGGTCTCGGCCTCGTCGCCGGCGTCCGTCGCGTCGCGCTCGCGGAGTCGGCCGCCGTCGGCCGCCAGCCCGACGGGGACGACGTCTGTCAGCGCCATCTCGCCCTCGGTCAGGGTCCCGGTCTTGTCGAAGACGACCGTGTCGACGTCGCGGACGCGCTCTAAGATGTCGCCACCCTTGAACAGCACGCCGTTCTGCGCGCCGATGGAGGTCCCGACCATCGTCGCCGCGGGGGTCGCGAGTCCGAGCGCGCAGGGGCAGGCGATGAGCACGGCGGAGGCGAACACCAGGACGGCGAATTCGAGCGTCGAGACGGCGCCGCCCGCGACGGCCGGGCCGCCGGCGACGACGCCCCACAGCGGGAGCGCCTCGACGACGCCCGCGAGCTGGGCCGGGAAGAGCGCCCAGACGGCGGCCCAGAAGACCGCGTTCGCGATGACCGCGGGGACGAAGTACGCCGAGATCCGGTCGGCGAGGTTCTGGATCTCCGGCTGGCGCGACTGGGCCTCCTTGACGGTCTGGACGATCTGCTGGATCGCGGTGTCGGCGCCGACCTTCGTGGCCTCGACCACGAGGACGCCGTTCTGGTTCACCGTCGAGCCGACGACCTCGTCGCCCGGCGCCTTCGAGACGGGCACGGACTCGCCGGTCACCATCGACTCGTCGACCGCCGACTCGCCGTCGACGACGACGCCGTCGGTCGGGATCTTCTCGCCCGGCCGGACCTTCATCCGGTCGCCGACGTCCACCTCGTCGAGGGGCACCTCGCGCTCCTCGCCGTCTTCGACCAGCGTGGCCGTGTCGGCCTCCATCTCCAAGAGGGAGCGCAGCGCCTCGGAGGCCTGGCCCTTCGAGCGCGCCTCGAGATAGTTCCCGAGCGTGATGAAGACGAGGATGAGCGCGGCCGTATCGAAGTACAGCCCCGCGTTCGGGAGGATCCCGACGAGCGCGATCACCGAGTAGAGGTACGCCGTCGACGAGCCGAGCGCGATCAGCACGTCCATGTTGGCCGTGCGGTTCCGCACCAGGGCGGTGTAGCTGTTCTCGTAGAACTCCCGCCCGAGGACGACCTGCACGGGCGTCGCGAGCGCGAACGCGACCCAGCCGAACGGCAGGCCCGTCCCGGGGAGGAGGTCGGGAGCGAAGAGGTGCGCGGCGAGCATCGCCAAGAGCGGCAGCGAGAGCACGGCCCCGAAGAGCGTGAGGCGCTTCTGCCGCTGGATCTCGGCCTTGCGGGCGGCGTCGCGGGCGTCGCCGCCGGAGCCGGGCTCGCCCGAGTCCCCGTCGTCGCCGTCGTCACCCCCCTCGCGGACCGGCGAGTAGCCCGCCGACGCGATGGCGTCGTAGAGGTCGTCGAGCGAGGCGTCGGCGGGGTTGTAGGTCACGGACGCCTCGTCGGTCGCGAAGTTCACGTCCGCCGAGATGACGCCCGGCGTCGACTCCAACGCTCCTTGGTTCGTCTCCGCGCAGTTCGCACAGGACAGGTCCGTGATGGCGATCGAGACCGTCTCCGAGACGGGATCGTAGCCGGCCTCGGCGATCGCGTCGTAGATCGCCGACAGCGACGCCTCCTCGGGATCGTAGGTGACGGCGGCCTCGTCGGTCGCGAAGTTGACCGCGGCCTCCTCGACGCCGTCGAGGGCCTCCACGGCGCCCTGCACCGTCTGCGAGCAGTTGGCACAGGACATCCCCATCACGTCGATGTGGGCGGTTCGTGTACTCATCGTACTAATGTACGGGTCCCTCTCTTACCCCGATTTCCCCTTTCGGATCCGTACTCGCAGCGGGCCCGAACTTTCGAATCGAAAGTACGGACTACGCGGCGTCGGCCTCGAACCGCTCGTACCGCTCGCGGAACTGCGCCAGACAGGAGGGACAACAGAAGTGGTAGCGCTCGCCGCCGAACCGCTCGCTGCGGCCCTCGCTCGTGACGGTGTTGCCGCACTCCGCACACGACAGCGCGAACTCCGCGCCGCCGACCGCCGGGCTCCACTCGACGTCGCCGACGACGGTCACCGCGTAGTCGTCGACGCGCGAGAGGTCGACGAGCCGATCGAGCTGCTCGCGGACGGCGTCGGCGCGCAGGCGGCCGTGGAACACCACGTCGCCCTCGGCGGTGACGAAGACGTGCTCGACCGGCTCGGCCTCCAGGACGTCGTCGCGGACGTCGTCGACGGCGTCGGCGGGGAGTTCGAGCGTCACGAGCACGGGCACGCCGGCGCGGAGCTGCGAGCGGTCGACGTCGACGGTGAACCGTCGGATGACGCCCGATTCTCGCAGGCGCTCCACCCGATCGGAGACAGCGGGCGGCGAGAGGTCGACCCGCTCGGCGATGTCGCTGTACGGCCGTCGCGCGTCTTCCACCAGGAGTTCGAGGATCCGCACGTCGGTCTCGTCGAGCGTGGACATACCGGGAATTGACCCCGAGATCGTAAGTCAGTTTCCCGCCTGCCTTTCGTTTCCAAAGCGAACCCCGGGGAGAAGCCGAACCACGAAAACGGAAATCGGCATAGACGGGCAGCCCCTAGCGGGAGGCGATGACGACGCGTACCATCACCGTCGAAGGGATGAGCTGCGGCCACTGCGAACAGACCGTCGAGGAGGCCTTGGAGTCGGTCGCGGGCGTCGAGTCCGCGACGGCCGACCGGGACGCCGAGTCGGCCACGGTCGAGGGCGACGCCGACGTCGATTCCCTCGTCGCGGCCGTCGACGACGCCGGCTACGAGGCGTCGGGGTAGCGGCCGAAGGGCCGGGACGGCCGCCGTGAGCGTCTGCTCACTCGTTTTCGAGGCGCTCGCGGCGGCGCTCGTACTCCTCGTCGGAGAGGTCGCCGCGGGCGTAGGCCGTCCGCAGTTCGCGGATGGCCGGGTCGGCGCCCGTGCCGTCGACATCGCCGATGCCGTCGCCGACGACGGCGCGGTACAGGAGGTACCCGCCGCCGACGAGCGCCGCGAGCACGAGGAGTCGCCACAGCGCGGCGAGCAGGAGCCACCACCAGCCGCCCGCTCCCGCCGTCGCGCCGTCCATCATCCAGCCGCCGTGCATCGGACCCCACGTTCCGCTGCCCATTCCGCCGGTCATTCTGGCGCCCATTCCGCCCCAGCCCATCGCGCCGCCACCGACCAGGAGCGGCGCGAGAAACGCCAGTGCGGCCAGGGCGACGACGCCGCCGACGAGCCACCGCGTGGAGTACTGTTGTGTCATCGGTCTCACCGTGGTATTGTACGTACTCCACACTTACCACGATTACTACTTTGACGGTTCGGGTGTGTTAGCCAATTCAGTTTCGTTTCGAAGGGATAGAGGGCGTGAAATTCGCTTTCAAAAGTTCGTATCAGGCCGCGCTCGCGCCGTCCATCGCCGTTGGATCGCCCATTCCCTCCTTGACGCCGACGGCGATGAGCGCGACGTTGATCGGGTAGGCCGCGACGAACCCGAGCGACAGCGAGAAGATCAGCGCGCCCCAGAACAGCGCGGTGCCGATCGTGGCCTCGCCCGCGAGGAGCACGTCGGTCCCGATGGCGACGACCTCCATCACGGTGATGCTCGGCGTCTCCGTGTAGAGCGCGTCGCGGACGGCGGTCCCGAGGCTCTCGCCGTCCTGGAGGAGCGGGCCGACGGTGAGGGCGTAGCCGAACAGGTACGCGAGCGCGAACGTGCCGAGCGTCGTCGCGAGCGTGCTCTCGATCGCGAGCAGGCCCACGAGGACGACGACGCCGGTGACCTCGCCCGCGCCGCAGCCCGAAAAGCAGTGGGCCGTCGAGCGCGCGCCGCGGCGCCACAGCGAGTCGCGAGCCATCTCCGAGCGGCCGCTCCGCCAGTAGACCGCGAGCCCGAACGGGCCCGCATAGAGGACGACGAGCGTCCAGACGCCCTTCATCAGCGACGGGATCGCGGCGTTTCGCGTCCGCAGGTCCCACAGGAGCACGCCGAGCGCGAGCGCGACGAGGACCGCCCACGCGGCCAGCACGGTCGGGTCCGAGAGCGCCGGCACGACCGCGGCGCGGAACGGAGCGAGCGCATCGGAGAGTCCGGCGAGGGAATCAGCGAGCATTCGCTTCGAGGAGGCCGCCGAGACCGAAGTGCGTGGCGGTCCGCGACGGGCGGACCGCGTGAGAGAACAGGCGCTTCTCGCGGTCTCGGAGGTTGAACATCCCCGGAATCTGTGGGCTCTGGGGAGTTACGGCGACCCGACTCTGGACGAAACGGGACTTACGCGTTGTCGCCCTCGTCGGCGAGGTTCGCCTCGACCTTGTCGGCGTGGGAATTGAGCGCGTCCGCGATCGTTCGGGCCTGGTCCGGCGAGAGCGTCACCTCGTCGGCGTGGGCCGGGACCGACTCCAGCTGGGAGTTGTCCAGTTCCAGTTGGAACTTCACGTGGTCGGGGTCCTCGCGCGGCGAGGTGACGTTCAGCACCGCGACGGCCTCGTCTTCGAAGTCGTGGCCGCGGGCCGCGGCGTCGACGAGGTCGAGCGTCGTGTAGGCGTTGACTTTGAGCAGGCGGTTGGGCATAGGCGCGAAAAGGGGGCCGGGCGGGAAGTGGGTACCGCTCCGGTCGGACGTCGAGGGTGGGGCGTCGGAATCGAAGCCGAGGCCGGGATCGGGATCGGGAGTCGGCTACGCGACCCGGATCAGTCGTCGGCCGGGGCGGGCGGGGCGGCGTCCATCCCGTCCTCCTCGGCGTAGGGGTACCACGTCATCTTCGTGTTGTGCATCATCGGGTCCTCGTAGTCCGTCTCCTCGGGCTCGACGAGCTCGTCGAGCTCCTCGTCGTCGTGGCGGGCGACGAACGCGCGGAAGGACTCGCCCTCCTCGCGCTCGTCGGCGAACGATTCGATGAGGTTCGCGAGCGCGCCGGGGACCTCGTCGACGGGGACGCGCTGGGTGACCCAGCGGGCGAACTGCGGCTCGTCGCCGAGGCCGCCGCCGAGGCCGACGTCGAGCGCCTCGACCGCCTCGCCGTCCTTCCGCGTCTTCATCCCGCGGAGGCTCACGTCGGCGATCTGCGGCTGGGCGCAGGAGGCGGTACAGCCCGAGAGGTGGATGTGGAACTCGTCGACGTCTTCGGGGAGGTCGACGTTCTCCTTCAGCCAGCGCGCGTAGCGCACTTGTCGATTTTTGGTCTCGACGATCGAGAGCGAACAGAACTCGGTGCCGGTACACGCGATCGAGCCGCGCATAAACGGCGAGGGGTCCGGCGAGTAGTGCTCCAGCAGGTCCTCTTCGAGGAACGCGTCGAGGTTCTCCTCGGGGACGTCGGTGACGATGACGTTCTGCCGCTGGGAGAGGCGGACCTCGCCGGAGCCGTACTCCTCGGCGAGGTCGGCCAGTTCGAGGACGTCCTCGGCGCCCATCCGACCGACGAGGACGTTCAGGCCGACGAAGTACTTGCCGTCCTTCTGTTCGTGGACGCCGACGAGGTCGTTGCGCTCGCCCTCGCCGGTGTTGTAGGTGTACTCCTCGCGGACGTCGCGGCCGGCGGTGTGGAGCTCGAAGTCGACGTACTCCTCCTGGAGCGTCTCGCGGACCTTCTCGGGGCCCCACTCGTCGACGAGGAACTTGATGCGGGCGTTGTAGCGGTCCTCGCGGTCGCCGTTGTCGCGGAAGAGCGCCGAGAGGCCGCCGGCGACGTCCGAGACGTTCTCGGGGCGGACCCACACGTCGATGTCGCGGGCGAAGCGCGGCTCGTTGCGCGCGAGGCCGCCGCCGACGCGGACGTTGAAGCCGACGACGTCCTCGCCGTCGCCGGACTCCGTCCGGCTGCTCGTCGAGGTTCCCTCGACGGCGTCGATCTCCTTGTACGCGGGCTCGAAGGCGAGGTCGTTGATGTCGCCCTGGCCGGAGCCGTCGGCCGAGCCCGTCACCGAGACCTTCCACTTCCGCGGGAGGTTCGAGTGGTCGTCGTTGCCCTTGAACGTCTCGTTGAGCTCGCGGATGACGGGCCAGGCGTCGATGACCTCCTGGCCGTCCTTGCCGGCGACGGGGTTGCCGACGATGTTCCGCCAGGAGTCGCCACACGCCTGCTGGGTCGAGAGGCCGTTCTCTTCGAGCTTCTCGAAGATCTCGGGGACGTCGGAGAGTTCGATCCAGTGGAGCTGGATCGACTGCCGCGTCGTCCAGTCGGCGTAGGCGTCGCCGAAGATCGGGTTCGTGCCCGGGCCTCTCGCGTATTCGTCGGCGATCTCGCCGACGACCTTCAGTTGGCCCGGTTCGAGCACGCCGTTCGGCGTCCCGATCCGCATCATAAAGTAGCCCTCCTGGCCGTTCCGCTGGTGGTACAGGCCCCACCACTTGAAGCGCTCGAACCACGCGTCGCGCTCGTCGTCCGGGATGGCGTCGAAGCCCTCCTCGGCGAACCTGAACAGGTGCTCTCGTATCTCGTTACCGTAGACTTCGGATTTCCATTTTTCGACGTCCGATGGCATCGTTATCGGTTACAACACACCCACCTTCAAAGCATACTCCTTTTCGTCAACCCTTCCCGCTGCTCCCGCTCTGCGGAGAATGTTGCCGGTATCGTCGGTCACGCGTCCGGACGGGCGCGCAGGACGCTCTCCCGGTCCAGATCGACGTATTCGCCGTCGACGATCCGGCCCACGGGGATCCAGCCGGTCGTGGACTTGGTGCCGCAGGCGATGCACTGGCCGTAGACGCGGACCTCGACGGTGGAGCCGTCGACGCCGATCTCCTGGAAGTTCTCGACGACCAGGTCCGCGAGGTCGCAATCGCAGAAATCGTCGCTCCGAAGGCGCCAGAGTTCGCTCACGCTCACCCGCCGGCTGTCGTCGACGGAGAGCCAGGCCCCGTCGTCGAGGATGCGAAGTCGAGTGGTCACACTCCCGCTATGTGCTCTATGACCCCGACTCTGACGGCGGTCACAAAGGGCGACGCTGTCGCCGACGGCGGAGGGACGCCCCATCGCGACGTAGTGGTGCGGTTTTCGCCGTTCGGAGGCGTCATAGGTTCCGGAACGGATTTCTGGTATCCGGGAGTGGGGGTGCGATTTACACCGGAAGCGCCCCTTATGTGGGTCGCCTCCATATGGGAATTCGATGAGTGAGTCAGTCCAGATCGATGACCGAACGCCGACCACCGACGCCGGCGGGGCGCGACAGCACGCCCCCGCGGACGTCGCCCCGGAACTCTATGATGCGGTGACACTGACTACTGCGAGGTACCAGCGATGAGCCCGACGATGGAATTCGACGAGACAGACGCGGACGAGACCGACGCCGACGCCGAACCGGAGCACAGCCATCTCGACGACCTCTCGGACGGCGCCGGGTGTACCGAAATCTGGGAGCACCTCTCCGAGGGCCGCGAGGAGTAATCCCCCGAACGCGCTCGGCGGAGACGCCCCCGAGACGCACGCGGCCCGGCCGGCTCGTCTCCGACGGGGCGAGGGTTTCTGCGGCGTGATCGCCGCGCCGGGCGCACGACGGGAAGAGCCTTTTAGTGCCGGACTCGCTACGTAGGACAGACGATGCCCGACGACGCCCCCGGACGCCCGCCAGCCGACCGCGAAGAGCCCGTCGGCCAGCCGGTCGTCCGCGCGGACCCCGCCGTCACCGGCGAGCGCGCCGAGGAGGCGGTCGGCTTCGACCCCGACGACCCCGAAAGCGTCGCTGAGGCCGCCGAGACGGTTCGCGCCTTCTCGGAGAACACCGTCGGCGCCGCCGACAACGTGTATATGCTCCGCGGCGCGGCCGCGTGCGCGGCGCTCGTCCGGGGCGTCGGCTCCTACAAGGAGGCGGTCGAGCGCGCCGGCGGCGACGTCTCCGTCTCGTTCGTCCGCAAGTGGGCGCGAGTCCACGACCTCCCGCAGGCGATCCGCCGGCACGTCGCCCGCGGCGACATCGCCCCGACGGCCGCCAAGCACATCGCGCGCGTCTCCGGCGTCGACCGCTTCGACCTGGCGTGGGCCGTCGTCGACGCCGACCTCACGGTCCGCGAGGTCCGCCGGATGGCCAGCGAGGTCGACGGGACCACGAGCGCCGCCGAGGCGCTCGCAGAGCGGGGGATCGAACTCGGCCGGGTCGAGCTGTCGCTCCCCCTGGAGATCTACCGCGAGCTCCGCCGCCGGGCCGCGATCGAGAACCGCGAACCGGGCGAGCTGGTCGGCGAGGCCCTGGAGGCCTACTTCGCCGAGGAATCGGTCACGCCCGAGTGAGCCGACCGCCGGCGCGGTCAGCTCGCCGCGTCGACGTCGACGTCGGCGTCAGTGCCGTCCGCCGAGTCGCGGGCGCCCTCGTTCGGCTCCTCGTTCGGCTGCGGAACGAGCGACAGCGAGACGCTCGCCCCGATCGCGTCCGCATCGAGCAGGGAGCCGACGTCGCGGGCGCCGAACCGGAGCGCCCCGCCGGAGCGCTGGACGACGTGGTAGACGAACTGGAGGCCCAGCCCGGAGCCGTGGAACAGCGGCGTGATGTCTCCGGGGCTGTGGGCGGCCTGTTGTTCCATCTCGGGGATCCCGGGCCCCGTGTCGGCGACGGTCACGACCACGCGTCCGTCCGCGCGTTCGACTCTGACGGCGACGTCGGCGTCCGGCTCCGTGTGGACCACGGCGTTCCGCAGGAGCTCGGCGAGGGCGTCGCGGAGTTCGGGGATGGTACAGACCTCGAACGGCTCCGCGCAGTCGAGCGCGATCTCCCGGTCCGGATGGGCCGCGCGGAGCTCCGCGACGGTCTCCGTGATGATCGGCCGGAGGGCGAGCCGCTGCCGCTCGGACTCGTCTGTGAGGAGGTCGACGATCCGGCGCTCCTTGTCCGCGAGTTCGACCAGGGCGTCGCCCGCCTCCCGGATCTTCCGCGCGGACTCGCGGATTCGGCCATCGGTCCGCTCTTCGAGCAGTTCCGCGTGGCCGAGGACGAGGTTCATCTTGTTGTAGAGGTTGTGTCGGAGGATGCGATCGAGCACCCGGAGCTGGTGCTCGCGTTCGGCCCGTTCCGTGACGTCCCGGCAGATAGCGACCGTCCCGTCGACGTTGCCGTCGCCGTCGTAGTGCGGGTACCGCGTCGTGATGACCGACCGGGTGCCCTTCGTCGGGAACGTCGGCGTGACCTCGTAGGTGATCGTCGACTCGGAGTCGAGCACGGCCCCCTTCTCCCGTTGGATCCGCCGGGCGGTGACGTCGTCCATGAACCCGAACTCGTCGGCGTCGATCAGCTCCGCCTTCGAGCGGTCGGCGTACTCCGCCACGGCGTCGTTGAGGACGCGGAACGTGCCGTCGCGGTTCTGGAGCATAATCGGGTCGTCGAGGCGGTTGACGATCTCCTCGAACGTCTCGAGCCGCTCGCGGGTCCGGACCTGTTCTGTGACGTCGGTCTGGATCGCGACGAACCCCTCGATGGTCCCGTCGACGCCGGTGATCGGCGCGATCGTCTCGGAGGCGTGGTAGTGCTCGCCGGACTTGCGCGCGTTCACGATCGGCTCCGACCAGACCTCGCCCGAGAGTATCGTACTCCAGAGATCCGAGTAGTAGGTCCGGTCCATCTGGCCCGATTTGAGGATCGAGGGGTCGCGGCCGATCGCCTCCTCGGAGCGGTAGCCCGTCACCTCCTCGAAGGCGGGGTTGACGTACTCGATCTCGCCGCTCCTGTCGGTGATGAAGATGGCGTGTCCGGCCGCCTCGATGGCCCGCTTGAACCGCCGGACGGTGTTCTCGCGCTTTTCGCGCTCCGTGACGTCCTGGAACGCGCCGCGGACGGCCACGACCGAGCCGTCCTCGACGACGGGCGCCGCCTTCGATCGGACCCACCGGAGTTCGCCGTCGGCCCGCCGGAGTCGGTAGGTGGCGTCGAACGGTTCGCCAGAGACCGCGCGCTCTACGTCGGCGCGGACGGCGTCGCGGTCGTCCGGGTGGTAGAACGAGACCGCCCGCTCGGGGGTCGGCTCGAAGGACTCGGGAACGCCGTGCAGGCGGTAGGTCTCCGCGGTCCAGGTGACCGTCTCCGCGTCGGGATCGTACGCCCAACCGCCGACCCCGGCGAGAGCGGTCGCCTCTTCGATGAGGCCGGTGGCGTCAGCGGCAGACGCCTCGTCCGCGGCGCCGGCGTCGCCGCCGCGCTCCCGCACGGAGACGAACGCGTCGATCGCATCGGCGAGCAGGTCCGCGCCGTCGGTGTCGATCGACGCCGGGAGGTAGCGGACGCCCGCCGCGCCAGCCGCACGGCGGGCCAGGTCGTCGTCGGGCGTCCGGGGATAGAGGACGACATCCGGCCCGCCGCGCGCTACGTCGCCCTCGACTGACGCGGGAGCCGTGCGGGCGACGATGCAGTCGGTCGAGCGGTGCTGGGTCGAATCCGGTCCGACGACGCGGACCGCGGGGGTCCGGTCCGCGACGGCCGACCGCACCGTCGCGAGAAGCGCGTCGTCGCCGTCGACGAGGACAGTCGGGGAGAAAGCGCCCGCGGTCATCGACACCTCTGGGCGGGGCCGGTGCCCCGCGGCTGCGTTCCGGATCCGCCCGCCGCACGAGTCCAATGAATCACGCCGTATCCAGGACGTTCTGTGTGGGGACGAATATATGTTCTTCTCGCGGGTAGACGGCCGGATCGCCCGACGCCGCCCGAGAGCAAACGCTTATCACGGCCCGTCAGTTACCCCACCCTGCGGGCCGGTAGCTCAGTTCGGCAGAGCGTCTGGCTTTTAACCAGACGGTCGGGGGTTCAAGTCCCTCCCGGCCCGTGAGAACCCGGCGAGCGAAGCGAGCCGTGGTTCGAGCTCGTCGGGAGACGTGAACTAGGGAGCGTCGCGAGCGGAGCGAGCAGCGACCGTAGTTCAAGTCCCTCCCGGCCCGTCGAGCCGGCTCCGAACGACGTGAGGAGCGACGCGGGTATCCGGACGGCTCCTTCCAGTCCCGCCCGGCCACCACGTCCTCCCCAGCCGATTCCTCGCTCGCGGCGCTCGCTCGTCGTCCCTCGCGTGCGTGTGCCGGGCGACGGAGCGCGCGACAGCACGCGCCCGAGCAGGAAGTGGGGAGAGCGTCAGAGGCTCCCGTTCAGCACCTTCGCGGCGACGAGCACCGGGTCCCAGACGGGGCTGAACGGCGGCGCGTAACCGAGGTCCTGGCGTTCGAGTTCCGCGACGGTCAGTTCCGCGCCGAGCGCCGTCGCGACGGTGTCGATGCGGACGGCCGCGCGATCGGTGCCGGCGATGCTGCCGCCGAGCAGGCGGCCGGACTCGCGGTCGGCGACGAGCGTGACGGTCGTCTCCGCGGCGCCGGGGTAGTAGCCCGAGCGCGACCCGGCGCTGATCGTCTCCGAGACGGGATCGAAGCCGGCCTCGCGGGCGCGGTCCGGGTCCAAAATCCCGGTCCGGCCGCACTCCAGGTCGAAGGCCTTCACCATCGCCGTGTCGGCGACGGCGCCGATCGGCGTGGGGTCGCCCCCGACCGTCGCGCCGATGGCCCGGCCGGCGCGGTTCGCGGGAAGGCCGAGCGGGTCCCAGGTCGGCGCGCCCGTGACCGCGTGGGGCATCTCGGCGACGTCGCCCGCGGCGTAGACGTCCGCGGCCGACGTCCGACCGTAGGCGTCGGTGGCGATCGCGCCCGATTCTCCGAGTTCGATCGGCGTGCCGTCGACGAGTTCGGTATTGGGCCGGATGCCGATGCCGACGAGTGCGGCGTCGACGTCGAGTTCCGAGCCCGAATCACAGACCACCGACTCGACCGCGTCGTCGCCGCGGAGCCGGACGACCTCCTCGCCGAAGTGGGTCGTGACGTCCGCGCCCCGGAGCGCCTCCGCGACCGCGTCGCCGACGGCGTCGCCGAAGCCCGGAACGGGCCGCTCGGAGCGCTGGAAGACGTGGACGTCGAGGTCCCAGGCGTCGAACGCCTCGGCCATCTCGACGCCGACGTAGCCCGCGCCGACGACCGCGACCGTCTCGGGAGGAGCCAGCTCGCCGTATCGCTCGACCGCCGACGCGTCGAGGGCGTCGCCGCCGCCGAGGTCCGCGATATCGAACTCTTCGGGCGGCGTCAGGAAGGCTCGGATGGCCGCCGCGTCGTCGAGGCCGTGGAGCGTGAAGACGCCGTCGAGCGCCGCGCCGTCGATCGGGGCGTCGACCGCGCGGGCCCCGGTAGCGACGAGGAGGTCGCCGTAGGCCTGCTCGAAGGTCTCTACCCCGGATTCGACCGTGACCGTCCGCGCGTCGGTGTCGACCGCGACGACCTCGTGGCCGCGCCGGAGGTCGATGCCGCGCTCGTCGGCCTCCTCGGGCGACAGCGAGAGGAGGTCTTCGAGGCGGTCGACCTCGTCCTTCACGAAGTAGGGGGTGCCGCAGTGAGCGTAGGAGATCCACCGGCTCTTCTCGAAGACGACGACGTCGCGCTCGGGGTCCTCGCGCAGGCACTTGCTCGCGGCCGAGAGACCGGCGGCGTCGCCGCCGATCACGACGAAGGGGTCCGTCATACCGCCACCTGCGTCGGCCGACGGTAGATAGCTTTCGCCGGGCGGTGCGACTCGCGCACGGCCGAGCGGACGATCGGTCGCGCGTGCCACTCGCCGTCCGGTTTTACACGCTCGCGTCTCGAAGGTCGAATATGCACGTCGCGGCCGTCCAACTCCCGGCGCGGAACGATCCCGAGGGGAACCGAGCCCGGGCCACAGCTCGGATCCGTGACGCCGCCGAACGCGGCGGGGACCTCGTGGTCCTCCCGGAGATGTGGCCGGTGGGCTACTTCGCGTTCGACGCCTACGACGACGCGGCCGAATCGGTGCCGGGGCCCACCACCGAGCGCCTCGCCGACCTCGCGGACGAGTGCTCGATCCACCTCCACGGCGGGAGCATCGTCGAGCGCGAGGGCGACGACCTGTACAACACTTCGGTGCTGTTCGGCCCCGATGGTGATCTCCTCGCGACCTACCGCAAGATGCACCTCTTCGGCTACGAGTCCGAGGAGGCGCGTCGGCTCACGCCCGGCGAAACGCCCTGCGCCGTCGACACCGACCTCGGCACGCTCGGGCTGACGACCTGCTACGATCTCCGGTTTCCGGCGCTCTACCGCTCGCTCGTCGACGAAGGCGTCGAAATCCTCCTCGTCACGTCGGCGTGGCCGAGCGAGCGGCGCGATCACTGGCACCTCTTCGCCCGGACGCGCGCAGTGGAGAATCAGTCGCTCCTCGTCGCGGCGAACCTCGCCGGATCGGTCCGGGACGTCGACCTCGCGGGCGAGAGCGTCGTCGTCGATCCCTGGGGCGTCGAGCGCGCCAACGCCGGCCGCGAACCCGGTGCGGCGAACGCGACGATCGACCGCGACGAGATTCAGGAGGTCCGGGAGTCGTTCCCCGCGCTCGACGACCGGCGGCTGTGAGTCGCGGTCAGCGGCTCACGGCGTGAGCGTTTATATACGATACCGAGGCCAGGCTGTTCGTGAACTGAGAACGGCCCCGCGTCGGTCAGCGGTTGTCCGACACGTCGGCGCGGGTCGGTCGCGGGTGTCGGCTGTTCGCCAAAACGCCAGTGAACGGCCACAGAGACCGATCTCCAGCCGAACCGCAGGGGTCGGACGCGAGGGCGCTACCGCCGGACGTTCTCGCCGATCGGCTCGTCGGTGACGGAGTCGCCGTCGAAGACCACGCGACCGCGGACCATCGTGAGGTCCGGGAAGACGCCCGTCCGGCCCTCGAACGGCGTCCACCCGCACTTCGAGTGGAGGTCGTCGCCGCGGATCTCGCGGGCGTTCTCGGGGTCGACGAGGACGAGGTCGGCGTCGCATCCCTCGCGGATCCGGCCCTTGTTCGGGAGGTCGAAGACGTCGGCGACGTTCGCGGCGGTGACGTCGCGGACGCGCTCGTAGGAGATCTCGTCCCGCCGCGCGCGTTCGAGGAGCAGCGGCAGCATCGTCTCAACGCCGGGGACGCCGCTCGGCGCGTCCCATAGGCCGGCCTCCTTCTCCTCGACGGTGTGCGGCGCGTGGTCGGTCGCGACGATGTCGACGTCGCCGTCGACGAGGCGGTCCCAGAGCCCGGCGCGCCGCTCCTCGCCGCGGAGCGGCGGGTTCATCCGGCCGTAGGTTCCCAGTTCGGTCGCGTCCTCGCGCGAGAGGAAGAGGTGATGCGGCGTCGCCTCGCACGTCGCGCCGCCCGCGACCGCGGCGTCGACGCCCTCGGGCGTGCTCGTGTGGGCGATGTGGATCTCGGCGCCCGTCTCGGCGCCGACCTCGACCGCGCGCTCGACAGCGGCCGCCTCGGCCTCCGGAGACCTAAACTGACTCCAGACGTCGGCGTCGGCGTCGCGGCCGACGCCGCCCGCGTCGCGGTCGCGGGCGGCAGCGTCGAACAGGTCGGCGTCCTCGGCGTGGACAGTGACGACCACGTCGCGGGCGGCCGCGCGCTCAACCGCGTCGGCGAAGCGGTCGGCCTCGATGCCCATATCGCCCGTCGAGTCCGCCAGGAAGACCTCGCCGAGCGCGAACAGCGGCCGGTCGAACAGCGATTCGGGGTCCCAGTCGGGCGTGACGCCACCGTTGATCCCGTAGTCGACGACCGAGGCCTCAGCGAGCGACGCCTTCTCGTCGAACGCCGCGCCGGAGACGGTCGGCGGCGTCGTGTTCGGCTGGTCGACGACCGTCGTCACGCCGCCGGCGGCCGCGCTCTGCGAGCCGGTCGTCCAGGTCTCCTTGTGGCCGTGACCCGGCTCGCGGAAGTGGACGTGGGCGTCGATGGCGCCCGGCAGGAGCAGCCGGCCGTCGGCGTCGACGACGCGGTCCGCGTCGGCGTCGACCGACGATGCCACCTCGGCGATCCGGCTCGATTCGGTGCGGACGTCGCGGACCCGCCCGTCGGCGAGCCGCGCGTCGCGAAAGAGCGTCGACATACGCGGGCGTCGGCCGCAGGCGACCTAAGCCCGGCGGTTCGGCTCGTCGACGCCGCGACTGGTCGAACGGTCCCGTATCGAGTCGACGTCGACTGATTCGCGCGCGAGCGAGCCGCAGAACGCGTCGACGATCGCGTCGATGACGGTCTCAGAGGCGGCCCGGCCGCCGCTTCGTGCCACGCTCCCTACCGAATCGGGGTCGAACGGGACGTCGAGCGCGTCGTACACCTCTGCGAGAACGGCGGCGATCTCCGCGTGGCTATCGGCGACGACGATGCCGGAGACGCGCGCCGCGTCGCGACCGATCCGCTGTGCGAGCCCGGCGATTTTCCCGTGGCCCTGCACGGAATAGTCGCCGGGGCAGAACGACGCCTCGGGCTCGCCGCGGCGGGCGGGCGCGCCGATCGTCCGCAGGGCGCGCACGACCGCCGCCGTCGCGGCCTCGTAGCGGTCTTCGAGCCCCTGCTGGGGATCCTCGGCGGGAATCACGGCCGCGAAGGCGACCGTCGTCCCGGTGTAGGCGACGGCCCGACCGCCGACCGCCCGCTCGATCGGCGGGTAGCCGCGGCGTTCGGCCACCTCGCGAGCGCGTTCGTAGCCGTCCGAGCGCGCGTCCCGACGGCCGAACGCGAGCTGTCGGTGCGGCGTCCGGACCCGCAGCGCCGGCGCGTCGCTGTCGACGGCGCGGGCGACTACATCGTCGAGGACCGACCGATCGGCGTCGAGCGTGGGCGCGCGGCCGCGAATGACGCGGACCCGGTCGGCGTCGGGTCGGACGCGTTCGATCACGGTCGGACTACGTGCCGACGAGCCTAAGCGCTCTCGGTCCGCCGGTCCGGTATGGTCGGTGAGCCCCGGTGACGAGAGGTTCGCGCCGAGATGGCGGTGGGGGCGAAGACGCGTCGTCGAGCGACGCGTCCGTTCGGCTCCCGGCGTCGACGCTCCGTCGCTATCGCCGCTTCTCGCTGTATAACTCTCCGTACCCGGCGCACGACTCGGGGTGTGCGATCGACCTCTATCCAGAGGGGAACGACGCCCGCTCGCCGGTCGCGGGCGAGGTCATCGAGACGCGGACCGTCCGCGCGCCGCCGAAGTCCTACGCCGCCGACGAGGAGTTCCTGATCCTCGTCGCGGTCGACAGCGAGGAGAGCGGGCTCGGCGTCAGTGCGGGAGATGACGACCGATCCGCGGACGGGCTGGTGGCCCGGATCCTCCACGTCCGCCCGACCGTCGAGGCCGGCGACCGCGTCGCCGTCGGCGACTCGCTCGGGCCGATGATCCGCTCGGGCTTCTTCGCGCCGTGGGTCGGAAACCACGTCCACCTCGGATTCCGGCGCAGTGACCAGAATCTCCACCGCGCCGGCGGGTCGCTGCCGATCGACGTCGCCGCCGACGTCGACCCGCTGTCGTGGGACGGCACCGGCCGGGTGATCGAAGTCGGCGAGACGTACGCCCTCCTCGACGCGCCGGCCCATCCCGCGCCGGGCGAGCGGTTCGCCGGGATCGGCGGGGTTGTGAACGCGGGAGCCGGAAAAGAGGGAGATAAGGTCGCCCTCGACGGCGGCTTCGCCCACTACGCCGGCGGCGGAGCGCTCGGAAGTCGCTCACTCGGCGATGGTGAGAGTAGAGGCACCGACGGCGCGGTGTCGTTCCTCGGTCACTCGGTCGGTGACTGCACGGGCCGCACGGTCGCCTGGCGCGACGTCGACGTCCTCGCGAACGGCGACCGGATCACGGGGCTGTCGCTGTTCGCCGGGATCGACCCGGAGTTCGGCGCGAAGCTCGTCTGTCCGGACCGGACGTTCGCGGTCGGCGAGCGGGTCCGCGTGTCGATCCGCGACAGCGACGACCCGATCCGCCTGGGGTGAGACGGCGGCGCCGCGCTACTCCTCGAAGGCGACTTCCTCGCGCGCTGTGACCTCGCCGAACAGCCAGCCGGCGTGGTCGAGTGCGTACTCGCGGTGATCGGGTTCGATCGCGCCGATCGCGTCCTCGACGAGGACCGGCCGGTAGTCCCGGAGGCCGGCGCTCCCCGCGGTGTGGAGCACGCAGACGTTCGCGAGCGTCCCGCAGAACACGAGGTCGTCGATCCCGCGGGCCGAGAGCCACCCGTCGAGTTCGGTCCGGTGGAAGGCGTCGTAGGTGTGCTTCTCGACGACGTGGTCGGACTCGCGCACGTCGAGATCGTCGACGAGCTCGGCGTCCCACGACCCTTCGAGGACGTGTTCGCCCCACTGCTCGAACTCGTCGTAGTAGTGCGCGTCGTCGAACTGCTCGGGCGGGTGGACGTCGCGTGTGTAGACGACCTGCGCGCCCGCGTCGCGGGCGTCCGCGACGAGCGCGGCGACGTCGTCGACGACCGCCTCGCTCCCGGGCGCGTAGAGGCTCCCCTCGGGGTGGCAGAAGCCGTTCTGCATATCCACGACGACCAGGGCCGTGCGTTCGGCGTCGAACGTTGGCATCGGTGTTCGAACGTCGCCGGCACAGCGGCAAATGCGTTCTCCCACGGCGGTCGGCGGACGCCGGCGACGCCCGGCAGAAAGGCACTTCCCCGCGTGGACCCTTTTCCCGTCAATGAGGCTGAGACGCGGTCTCGTCGTTCCGGCGGTCGCCCTGTTGCTCGTGCTCGCCGGCTGTTCCGCGCCGGTGATGGAAGCCGATCCGGCGGGCGGCCCCGGCGGTGAGGTCGGCGTCCCGAACGCCGACTTCGACGACCCGGCCGGCGACCCGCTCGGCTGGGAGGACGGCTACTGGCACAACGAGTCGATCGACGTCGACCAGTCCGACGGGCTCTCGGACGGCGAACTCCGGGCGTACGTCGGCCGGGGGATGGCCCGCGTCGAGTACCTCCGCGGGCGCGAGTTCGAGCGACGCGTCCCGGTGTCTGCCATCTCCCGCGCGGAGTACCGCAACCGCTCGTCCGGCGGCGACTCGTCGTCCGGGCCGAGCGAGTACAGCCAGTGGAACGACCAGGTCTGGGAGGCGCTGTTCGTCGTCGGCGAGTCCCAGGGGAGCGGCTCGGCGATCAGCAGCACCCGGAGCGCGGCCGTCGCCGGCTTCTACTCGCCCACGGACGACGAGATCAAGGTCATCACCGGAACGCCCGAGTCGCCGACGATCAGCAACACGACCCTGATCCACGAGCTCGTCCACGCGCTCCAGGACCAGCACTACGACCTCACCAAGTCGAAGTACGGGGGCGAGACCCAGGACGCCCAGCTCGCGACCGACGGGCTCGTCGAGGGCGACGCGAGCTACATCGAACAGCGGTACGTCGAGCGGTGCGGCGCCGCGTGGGAGTGCGTCCCGACGCCCGCCCCCAGCGGCGGCAGCGGGGGCGGCGGAGGCGCCGGCCCGTCGAACCTCGGCATCTTCCTGACCATCTTTCAGCCCTACTCCGACGGCCCGGTCTACGTCCACGACCTCGTCAGCACCGGGGGCTGGGGGGCCGTCGAGGAGCGCTTCCGCGAGCCGCCGGTCTCCTCCGAGCAGATCATCCACCGCACTTCGGAGACGCCGACGCCGATCACCTACCGCGACCGCGCGCGGAACGGCTGGGAGACGTTCCCTGAGCAGGGAGAAGACGGCTCCGACACCGTCGGGGAGGCGTCAATGTACGTGATGTTCTGGTACCAGGCCCGGACCGCCAACGCCGAGACGATCGACCCGCGGACGCTCGGGAACGCCGACGGCCCCTACGACACCTACAACTACGACGCCGAGCCGTCGGCAGGGTGGGCCAACGACCGGCTGTTCCCCTACCAGAAGGAAGTCGACGGCGGCGAGAAGTACGGCTACGTCTGGGTGACCGAGTGGGACACAGCGCAGGACGCAAGGGAGTTCCGGCGGGCGTACCAGGCCATCCTCGACGCCCTCGACGCCGAACAGCGCGCCGAGAACACCTACGTCGTCCCCGAGGGCAGTTACGCGGACGCCTTCCGCGTGACCCGGTCGGGCACGCGCGTGACGATCGTGAACGGCCCGACGGTGTCGGACCTCAACGACATCCGGCCCCGGTCGTCTCAGTCGTCGTAGCAGCGGCGGCCGAGCGTCCGCGTCGTTGAAGAGGAATCCCCTTCGGATTCGGCGGACGAACGAGTGAATTTTTCAGCGCGCCGGTCGAACCCCGCGTATGGACTTCGACATCGTCGGGCCCGACGCGATCCGGGAGGGCAGCGCGACCGACGCGTACTTCGACCGGACGGAGACGACGCTCCGGCACGCCGGGCGGAACCCCCGCGTCGTCGCGGAGATCACCGCCGATCAGTTCCCCGACGGCGACTACGAGCTCCTGGCGGGCGTGAAGGACGTCGCGGCGCTGCTCGAAGGGCGGGACGTCGACGTCGACGCGATCCCGTCGGGGCGGCTCTTCGACGGCGGGCCGGTGATGCGGATCGAGGGCGACTACCTGGAGTTCGCGCGGCTGGAGACGTCGATCCTAGGTTTCCTCTCGCACGCCTCAGGGGTCGCGACCGCCGCGCTCGACGTCCGGCGGGCCGCCCCCGACTCGCTCGTGCTCTCGTTCGGCGCGCGCCACGTCCACCCCTCCGTGGCGGCGATGATCGAGCGGAGCGCGCTGGTCGCGGGCCTCGACGGCTTCTCGCACGTCGCCGCGGGGGACGTGCTGGGGAAGGAGGCCGGCGGGACGATGCCGCACGCGCTCGTAATCTGCTTCGGCCGCGGGAACCAGGAAGAGGCCTGGACCGCCTTCGACGAGGCGGTCGGCGAGGACGTGCCGCGGGTCGCGCTGTGTGACACCTACTCCGACGAGACCGACGAGGCGCTGCGGGCCGCCGAAGCCCTCGGCGACCGCCTCGACAGCGTCCGCCTCGACACCACCGGCTCGCGCCGCGGGGACTTTCGGCACATCATCAAGGAGGTCCGCTGGACGCTCGACGCCCACGGCCACGAGGACGTCGGGGTCTTCGTTTCGGGCGGACTGGGTCCCCAAGAGCTCCGCGAGCTCCGGGACGTCGCCGACGGCTTCGGCGTCGGCGGCTACGTCTCCAACGCCGACCCCGTCGACTTCGCGCTCGACATCGTCGAGGTCGACGGCGAGCCGGCGGCCAAGCGCGGCAAGCTCACCGGCGCGAAGGAGGTCTACCGGACGACCGACGGCGGCCACCACGTCGGCCTGCGCGGCCGCGACGGCCCCGACGACGGCGAGGTGCTCCTCCAGCCGCTGCTCCGCGACGGCGAGGTCGTCGAGGACGTCGCGTTCGACATCGACGCGGCGGCCGAGCGGGCGGCGCGGGACGCGGACCTGTGTGCGTACGGCGCGGAGTAGCGGCCCATTCCCATCTCGAACGCCGACCCGTCGACCCACCGCCCCACCGCTGACAGCGATCCGCCCCGCCCCGGCGCGGAAGCTATGCATCGCGACCGCGTAGGGGTCGTATGGCGGACGTCGTCTGGGCGGTCAGACACGGCGAACGGCAGGACACGGTCGACCCCGACTGGGAAGCGCACGCCGAGCGGCTCTATGACCCGCCGCTGACGGAACTGGGGCGCTGGGCGGCCTGGCGCGTCGGCCGCCGGCTCGCGGAGTCGGGGCCGCCGTTCGACGCCGTCTACGCCTCGCCGTTTCTGCGGACGGTCGAGACCGCAGACGAGATCTGCCGGGAGATCGGACGGGAGGGACGGCTCGAACCGGGACTCGGCGAACACCGGAACCCGGAGTGGTTCGACGCCGAGCCGGAGACGCTCCCCGTCGACGAACTGACCGCGCGGTTCGACACGATCCGGGCCGACCGCGAGCCGTACGTCCAGCCGACGTTCCCGGAGACGGGCGCGGCGGCGACGGCGCGGGTCGGGGAGACGGTCCGTCGGATCGTCGCCGACGAGCCGGGGACCGTCCTCGTGGTCGGCCACGGCCTCACCGTCGGCGGCGTGGTCGACGGGCTCGTCGGCTCGACGGACGGCGTCGACGCGCAGCTGTGCGGGCTCACGCGGGTCGAACGGATCGGCGGTGAGGAGGGGACGGAGGCGGGCGAGTGGCGGCTGGACTTCTCCGGCGACACGTCGCACCTGTAGCGGCGGCCGGGGACTCGGCGGTAGTCATATCGACTCGGCGATCCGGCGGACGATCGTCGCCACTCGGCTGTCGAGGGTCGCGTGTCGGCCGTCAGAGTCGGCGTCGCTGGCGTCGGCGTCGGCGCCGTCGCTTACAGTTCTTCGACGCTGCCGCCGTCGGCGCGCTCGCGGAAGACCTGACCGTCGAAAAGCGTGACCGTGGTGTCGTCGTCCTGCCAGGCGAGCGGGGAGAGGCCCGCCTTCCGGCAGGCGTGGGTGAGGAACTGTTCTTCGTTCCAGCCGTTCTCGATCGGGATCGTCGGATAGAGCCAGCCGTGGTTGCCGTCCTTGTCTACGACGACGCCGTGTGTCCCCAGGTCGACGTCGTCGAGCGGTCGGTCGGTCTGTGTGTAGTCGCAGACGACACAGACGGAGATGGTGAGGTTCGACAGTTCGGGCTGTTCGATCTCCGAGCCGCAGGAGTCGCCGGAGGCGGCCTGGATCGCGGCGTCGACGATCGCGTGGCCCAGTTGGTCGTTGCCGCGGTACGCGCCGGCACATCCCCGGAGGCGGCCGCGACCGCGCGTGGACCGGATGCGGACGAACGCGCCGGTGCGGGCGTAGAAGGCGTCCCGCATACTGCCCGGCTGTTCGCGCTGTCCGTGGAGAACGTACGATTCGACCGATTCACGCGCTAGCTCGACCGCCCTCGCCCCGTCGTCGTAGGAGAGACGAACGGTCTGCGCCTCGGACATACATTCGTGGAGGCGCTCGCCCGACTTGAACGCTTCCCTTCTATCTCGGACGTATACGGCTGTGAGCGTCGGTTCGGCGGGGTTTGGATCGATGTCCGGACTTACTGACGACCGAGTTCATTTTCTCGCGTCCCGCCGCCGACGCGTTCGACCGACGAAACCGGGGGACCGAACGGCTTATCCGGATCTCCGCCCAACGTCCGATCGGCAGAGAGAGCTCGGCCCCCGTCGGTCCGACCGGACCGATGAGGAAAGTCCCCCCACCGTCCGGACGGGTGACCGGGCGCAAGCCCGGAGTCGGAGACGGCTGGCTCTGGAACAGAAACGAGACCCCTCGGCCCGACCGATGACGCGCGTCGACGGCCTCGCCGTCGGCGGCGTTCGCGGAGACGCGAACGCGCGAACCCGACCGCAAGGCAGGGGAGCTGACCCGCGGAGGGCCCGCGGCCGCGAGGCCGCAGACGGCCGAGAACGGATGGAACGGCGAATCCTCACCGGTGCAAGTCAGCGCCGACAAGGTAGTCCGGACAGGGCGCTGACGCTCAGCCGAATGCCGAGCCGAACAGAAGGGGGCTTACTCCTCTCAGCCGCTCACGCCCGAGAGCGGCGGCGCCGGCGGGAGGGGCGTCGGTTTCGGCATTCCACCTCGACTCCGTCGGCCGGTACCGAACCTTCTTTGCCGCGACGGCCCTCTCCGCACGTATGCCGAGCCGGTCGTCCGGGGTCGCGGTCGCGGCGGGCCTCGCGCTCCTCGTCGTGCTCGCGGGCTGTGCGAGCCCGGTCGCGGAGTTGCCGGCGACGGAGCCCGCGAGCGAGGCCGAGACCGAGCCCGCAACGACGACCGGCGGAGCGTCTCCGACGACGACCGGACCGACCGCGACGACCGCCGAGCCGACGGCGACGACGCCCTCGGGGACGCCGACCGCGACGCCGACGGCCGTCGCCGACCGGCGGAGTCCGTGGGGCGACGAGCCGATCGTGGTCGCGGTCCGCGACACCGCGGGCACCGGCCGGGAGTGGACGCCGCTGGTCGAGGAGGCGACCGCCTACTGGGAGGCCAGCGCCGAGCGCTTCGCGGGGTTCCCCGTCGACTACGCGGTCCGGCCGGACGCGTCGAACCCGGATCTGATCGTCGAGTTCGTCGACACGGTCCCGGTCTGTGAGGGCGCCGACGACGCCGCCGGCTGTGCGCCGCTGATCGAGGACCGCCGGCAGATCACGCGGCCCGAGACCGTCTACGTCCGCACCGGCTTCTCGGACGACTCTACGGTGCGGATCATCGAGCACGAACTCGGTCACACCCTCGGCCTCCGGCACGACGACGCGCCGCAGGAGATCATGGCCGGTCGGTCGGTGCTCTTCACCGAGCCCCGACTCAACGCGACAGAGCGCGCCTTCCCGTGGGACGACGCCGACTTCACCGTCTACGTGGACGTCGCGAACGCGTCCGACCCCGCGGGCGCCCGCGAGCAGGTCCGCCACGCGCTGGAGTACTACGAGGACGACGCGCCGGGGATGCCGACCAACATCACCTTCACGCGCGTCGACAACGCCAGCGACGCCGAGATCGCCGTCCGATCGGTCGGGACCTCGCCGTGCGGGTCGGGCGCGGCGTCCTGTAGAGAGATTCGAGGCTGGGATCCCGACGGCGACGGCGCGATCGAGACCTACTCGCAGCTCCGGGTCTCGCTCGTCGACCTCGACACCGACGCCGTGGCGTGGCACACGGGCTACTGGCTGGCGTACGGCTTCGGCGCCGAGGCGGACGCGGACAAGCCGCCGCCGTTCCGGGACGCCTCCTACGAAGAGGTCCGGAGCGAGTGGTGGACCTGATCGGGACGCGCGTCGGCGGATTCTTTTCTGTCGATCACGTAGGCAGAGCTATGACCGAAAACGGCGACTCCGAGACCCCGACGCTGGAGATGGCCCGCTTCGAGGCCGACGAACTGGCAGAGGCGCTCGAAGACGCCTTCGACGGCACCGACGCGGAGTACCGCGTCGTCGCCAGACAGGCCCGCGACCTCGCGGACGCGGGCGTCGTCGCCGAGGACCGGGGCGAACCGCTCACGATCGAGGCCATCGTCCGCAACCTCGACGACGCGCCCGAGGACTCCAGCGTGGCCGACCGCTGGAACTGGTGGCTGGGCGCGCTCGACACCGCCTACGGCGGCTATCGCGAGTTCGAGGTCCGGGCGGTGCCGAACGAAGAACAGAACTGACGCGAAAGCGACGGACCCAAGCGGACGGAGTCGGTAGCGGGACGCGATGGACGTTCGGTTTCTCGGCGGCGCCCGCGAGGTGGGACGGAGCGCCATCCTCGTGAACGGCTCGCTGCTCTTGGACTACGGAACCCTGACCGGGAATCCGCCGCAGTTCCCCGTCGAGACCCCCGAGCCCGAGGCGGTCGTCGCCTCCCACGGCCACCTCGATCACGTCGGCGCGATCCCCTCGCTGTTGTCCGGCGACCGCCGACCGCCGATCCACTGGACGCCGCCCACCCGGGAGCTCGCGCTGACGCTCGCCCGCGACACGCTCAGGCTCCACGGCGGGACCTACGACTGCCCGTTCACCGAGGAGGAGGTCCGGCGCGTCACGCAGGTCTCGGAGACCCACGGCTACGGGGAGTCCTTCGAGGCCGCGGGCCACGAGGTGACGCTGTTCGACGCGGGCCACATCCCCGGGAGCGCCCACGTTCTCGTCGACGACGGCGACACGCGCCTGCTGTACACCGCCGACTTCCACACCGACGACCAGCGGCTCGTGTCGGCGTCGACCGCCCGCCCCGACGCGGACGCCGTGATCTGTGAGAGCACGTACTCGGACGTCGAACACGAGGCCCGCGCAGCGATCGAACGGCGGTTCGCAGAGAGCCTCCGGGCGACCGTCTGGGAGGGCGGCACCGTCGTCGTCCCGGCGTTCGCCATCGGCCGGACCCAGGAGATACTGCTCGTCTGCGAGGCCAACGACATCGACTGCTACGTCGACGGGATGGGAAAGGGCGTGACCGAGATGCTGCGGCGACACCCCGAGTTCGTCCGGGACGCCGACGCGCTCCGGCGCGCGAAGTCGAACGCCCGGTTCGTCGACGGACGCGACGGCCAGCGGAAACGCATCGCCGACCAGAACACCGTGATCGTGACCACGAGCGGGATGCTCTCGGGCGGGCCGGCGATGACCTACGTCCCGGCGATCAGGGCGAACCCGACGAACAAGATCGCGCTGACGGGCTACCAGGTCGAGGGGACGCCCGGACGCGATCTCCTAGAGCGGGGGCGCGCCGAGATCGACGGGCGGGTGATGCCGATCAGCGCCCGGGTGGAGTGGTACGACTTCTCCGCGCACGCCGACCGCGAGGGGCTCTTGAAGCTACTCTCCGAGTACCGCGACGTGCCGGTCTTCGTCAATCACGGCGATCGCTGTGAGGCCTTCGCCGCGGAACTGAACGGGGAGGGATACCGGGCGTCGGCGCCGGCGGTCGGCGAGACGGTGGAGATCTGAGCGGCGCGTGCTCGGTGGGTTCCGGAGCGGCGAGTCGCTGCCGCAGTCGGCGGTCAGTCGTCGGCGGCGGGGGTCGCGGCGGCCAGCGGCAGGGTGAGCCCCCGGCCGGCGACGATGTAGTTGATGCTGTCGCCCTTGACCTTCCGGGAGACGTAGAACCCGATGACCATCATCAGCGATGATCGCCGCCAGCCCGTAGACGATGACGCTCACTGGCACACCCCCCGAACCGACGCTTTAGTTGATTTCGAATTGTTCGCTATTTCGATCGATTTGCAGTCGTTTGCGCTTACATTACCGTCATCAGTGGAAGCTTGAAGATGATTAAAAGAATCTTTCCTATATTTGTATAGTTAGTCGTAAGGAAGTCTTGCACGTACAAACTGTACCAGCCTGCGGGTACGTGTTTATACAATATGTACCGCCGTTTCGGCGGGATTGTAAGACGAGATATTCGATCGCGTTAGATTCGATAACGTGGATTCCTACGCGAATGAGTCGAGAAACCTCCAGAAACGGATCTCGGAAGGACAGCGAGTATATACGTCAGCCGGTGGAGAATTACTCGACGGTCGGTCGACGATCGGTCGGCGATCTATCGGCGGCCGGGTGACCGACGAGCTCCCGACAGAAGATACCGTCTCCGATTACGCGTCGTCGGCGTCTTCGGTGAGTTCTTCGGCCCGCAGGTCTGCGCTCGCTTCCCGGACTTCCCGCATCACGCTCGAAATCCGCTCTTCGGCCTCCAGTTCCTCCTCGACGGAGAGGTCGACGCCCTCGACCTCGAGTAAGAATTTCGCGATCTCTGTGACCTCGTACATCATCTCGTCGAGGTCCTCGGCGGTGAAAAATCCCGACATCGCGCCGTAGAGGAACGTCGCGCCCGACTTTCGGATTTTGTCCTCGAACGACGAACGGGCCTGATTGACCGCCTGCGGCGTGTAGGTGTCGGTCATAAAGGGGACCAGTTCGGGGAGGTTCTCGCCGATCTTGGTCATCTCGACGCCGGTCTCGGTTCGGAAGTCCGCACACAGCCGGGCGATCGCCCACTCGCGGGCGGTGATGTACGTGCGGTCCCGGAGGAAGTCGTTGACGCGGTCGTACTGCGCGCCGTCGACCTTCTTGAACCGGGCGTACTTCCGCACGTCGGCCGGCGTCCCGTCCTCGGGGGCTGTGCCGGCCGCGTCGTCGGTGTCAGCCGCCGCATCGCCGGCGGCGACGTCGCCGACCCCAGAGGAGTCGCCGGTATCGGAGGGCCCGTCGGTATCCGAGGGATCGGGGGCGCTCGACGAGCCGTCGCCGTCCGGATCGACGTCGGCGTCCGTCTCGTCGCCGCCGGCGTCGCTCCGCTCGGCCGGGCGGTCCACGTCCTCGTCGGCCCGCGGCGCGTCCGGCGTCGGCGCCTCGGCGTCGTCGTCCATACTGCCGCGTGTCGCGCCGACGGCAAAAAGCGTTCTGTCGCCGGGGCGAAACCGCATCACGACACGGTCGAATTCGTGTCGGCGCCGTTTGTGAAGAAAATTTCACCGCGGATTTTTCAACTCCCGTCGAGTGAAATAATACGCCGGGGTGGTAACTCGGCCGGGCGTCGTCCGGTGTTTGTGCCTCTGCACCGGCGACGGTCGCGCACCTTTCGTACACGCAGCCTGCGGCCCGTGCCGACGGCGTCGACGAAGGCGACAGCGACGGCGATCGCCCCCGAGCGAGAACCCCCACTGACAGAATCGTTTTCCGTCTCGGCGACGAGGCCCGAGCGTGAGCCGACAACCGCCGGACCACGTCGAACTCGACGACGAAGCGCTCAAGGCGGTCGCCAACGAGACTCGGCTCCGGATCATCGCGAGCCTCGGGGCCGTCGTCCGAGACGGGCGGTACGGCACCCGGCGATTCTCCGAACTGATGGAGCAGATCGGGCTGTCCGACAGCGGACAGACCACCTATCACCTCGACAGGCTCCGCGAACAGGGGTACGTCGAGCGGACCGAGGAGGGCTACCGGCTGACGCTCCGGGGCCTCCGGATCTACCAGTTCGTCCGATCGGGCGTTCTCAGCGGGAGCGAGGCGGTCGGCCCGTTCGAGTTGGACCTCGACCACGAGGAGTGCGGGAAGCCGCTGTCGATCCGGTACGAGGACCACCGCGTGTACGGCGAGTGCGAACACTGCGACGAGATTATCGGTGTGAATCCGGTTCGGCCCAGCGGATTCGATCCGAGCAGACCAGAATCGGTGGCGGATGCGTACCGTCACCGATTCTGGATGGACAACTTCGCGATGACTCAGGGGTTCTGCCCGTACTGCAGTGGTGACGTGCAATCGAAGATCGACTATCGACATACCGAAGCCGTACCGGACGATGCACAGGGATCGGATCCGGCGATCACGTTCACCTGTTCGATTTGTCATTGGTTCATCAGCACGACGATCGAGTTCCCCGGCTATCTGCATCCGGCAGTCGTCGCTTTCTGTTACGAACACGGGCTCAATATCCGTGAACACAATCCGCTGAAGCTGCCTATCGACATTCCCGAGTACGACGTCCGTTCGGAGGATCCCTGGCGCGTGGCAGTCACCTACGCGTACGAGGGCGATTCGATCACGCTCACCTTCGACGACGACCTGACGGTCCACGAGATCGAACGGGAAGCGAGCCCTATGGAGTCCGACGCGTCGCCGTAGTTCGTACCCGACGATTTTTCTACTCCGCCGTCGACATCCGGCGTATGAGAATTCTGCTGGGACTCGGCGCCGGCGACGACTCCCTCCAGGCGCTAGAGCGGACTGCCGAGCGCGCGGTCGAGGCGGGCGACGATCTGACGGTTGCGATCATCGACGACGGCGGCGAGCGGTCGGTCGACGACATCGAAGCCGACGTACAGCAGGCCCTCGACGAGCGGGGCCTCACCGCGGAGATCAGGTACCTGGACGCCGACGCCGGGAGCGAACTGGTCGACATCGCCGAATCGGAGGGCTTCGATCGGATCGTCATCGGCGGCGGCACGACCAGTCCGATGGGAAAGATCCAACTGGGCAGTACGGCCGAGTTCGTCCTCCTGAACTCCCACGTCAGCGTGACGCTCGTCCGATGACTCGAGACCGTCTGTTCCCCGACGCGGTGGCCGGGCCGTTCGAGGGGCCGCCCCTGACCTTCGAGGACCGCGAGGGCCGCGAGATCGAGATCCGCGCGTACGACGGAAGCGACGCGGAGTACGAGGCGCTCGCGTCGATGTACGTGGCGTTCGACCCGGCGGACCGCGCCCAGGGCATCCCGCCGAGCCAGGAGCGGCGCGTCCGCGAGTGGCTCGACAACATCCTGAGCGGCGACTGCCTCAACGTCATCGCGTGGGACGACGACGACGCCGCGGGCCACGCGACGCTCGTGCCCGACCAGGACGCCTACGAGCTCGCGATCTTCGTCCTCCAGAAGTACCAGGAGGCGGGGATCGGCACGCGCCTGATGAAGACCCTGCTGGGCTACGGGGCCGAACAGGGCGTCGAGAAGGTGTGGCTCACCGTCGAGCGGTGGAACAGCCCCGCGGTCGGCCTCTACAAGAAGATCGGCTTCGAGGTCAGCGACTCCGAGAGCTTCGAGTTGGAGATGGCGATCCGACTGGCCGACGGGCGCGACGAGGGTGGATGACGGGAAGGCAGAATCGACCGTTCAGACCGACAGCACGGGCTGGCTCGCGTACAGGAGCACGTACTCGGCGGCCTTCGCGAGCACCTCGCCGGGATCGCCCGACAGCGGCTCGCGGGGGACGACGAGGAAGTCCGCCGACAGCTCCTCTGCGGTGTCGAGGACGACGCTTCCGGGATGACGGAGCTTCATCTTCGTCGAGAAGCCGTAGGCGACCGAGGTCGAGAGCTCGACGCCCTGCTCGGCGGCGATCGACTCGGCGGACTCCATTATCGCCTCGCCGTCGGCGGCGACCGCCTCGTCGTCGACGCGTCCCTCCTCTATGGCCTCAACGACGTCCTCGCCGAGCACGTGGACGACGTGGACGCCCGCGTCGTACTCGTCGGCGATCGCGGTCGCGTACGTTACCGCCTCCGTCGACTCGTCGCTCGCGTCCACCGGGACGAGCACGAGGTCGACGGACAGCGGCCGGCGGTCGGTCATACTCCCCTCTGCGACGCCCGGCGGCAAAAATCCACATACTATCGGCGCGCCCGCTCCCGACCGCCGCGGCCCGCGGGGATTTATCCCGGACGCCGGCGAATCCGGGGGTATGTTCGAGACCATCGTCATCGCGACCGACGGCTCCGAGAGCGTCAGGCGGGCCGTCGACGTGGCGCTGGACCTCGCCGACCGCTTCGACGCGGCGGTCCACTGCCTCTATGTCATCGACGAGGGCGACGTGGCCTCGTCGCCGGAGCGGCTCCGCGTCGAGATGGCCGAGGCGCTCGAAGACCGGGGCACGGAAGCGATCGCGGAGGTCCGCGAGTCGACCGATCGCGAGGTGACCGGCGCGATCGAGGAGGGCCACCCGCCCTCCGTGATCGACGAGTACGCCCGCGAGGTCGACGCTGACGTCGTCGCGATGGGGACCCGCGGCCGACACGGCGAGAACCGATTCCTCATCGGGTCGGTCGCCGAGCGCGTGGTCCGGACGTGTCCGGTGCCGGTGCTCACGGTCCGACAGCTCGCCACCGACGAGAGCGACGAGGAGCTGATCGGGACGCCCGAGCAGGCGGGCTGACCGACGGGGCCGGCGGACGCGCCCGCGGAACCACGTCGGTTTTCACCGCGGCCCCCGTCGTCGGGGGTATGGAAGACGAACTCATCGACAGCGCGAGCCTCTCGCTCCCGCGGAAGTCACAGCTTCCGGGGACGGGCTTCTTCTACCCGGACTCCCTGGACGAAGACCGGACCGAAGAGCGGATCGCCGAGGCGGTCGACGGCGCGGAGGCGGTCGTCGTCGCCGACACCGACGCCGACGGGCTGGGCTGTGTCGCGCTCGTTCGGGAGATGTACGACGCCACCCTGGAGTGGGCGACGTTCGAGGAGTCGGTGACAGACCGCGTCGAGCGCTGGGAGCGCGACGAGCCCGCCGACGACGAGAGCGACGAAGACGAGGAGGAGACGGACGAGGCGGCCGCGCGCTCGACGGTCGCGCTCGTCGGCGCGGGGCCGTACTCGCTGGACGAGGCGCTCGAACACGTCGCCGAGTACGCGCCCGCGGGGATCGACCTCTACGTCTGCGACATCTGTCCCGACGAGTACGCGTGGATCGAAGACGAGCTCGCCGCCGTCTCCGACCTGGCGGCGTCGGTCGCCTGGTACGACCACCACCAGTGGGACGACGAAACGGCCGAAAAAGTCCGCGAGACCGGCGCCGACCTCGTCGTCGGCGCGTCCGACGAGGAGTGCTCGACCGACGTGACGCTCCGCGAACTCGACTACGACTTCGACGAGCGGTGGACCGAGCTCGCGGCCGTCACCCGCGACCACGACCTCTGGCTGAAGGAAGACCCACGGAGCGACGACCTCGCGGACTACGCCTACTGGGCCGACCCCGAGGAGTACGTCACCGTCGTCGGCGTCTTCGGCGTCGACCTCCCCGACGTCGTCGAAGAGTACATCGAACTCCGGCGGGTCGAAAAACAGCAGCTGATCGAGGCCGCCGTCGCCCGCGCGGAACTGAAGTCGGTCGGCCCCTGGACGATCGGCGTCACCTACGGCCGGTGCTCGCAGAACGAGGTCGCCGAGGCGCTGCGCGAGGAGGGCGCCGACGGGGCCGTGATCGTCAAGCCCGCCGGGAGCGCGAGCATCCGCGGCTCCGAGGGGTTCGAGCGCGCCCACGAGGTCGCTCGGAAGGTCAACGGCGGCGGTCACCCGCGCGCCGCGGGCTGCAAGCCCGAGATCTACGACGATATGCTCGATTACGCTCACCACTGGACGACCCAGGGATCGACCGCGAAGCGGGTGATCCTCCGGGCGTTCGAGGAAGTCGCGGCCGACGTCGAAAGCGAAGCCGAAGAAGAGAGCGACGATTCGTCCGCGGAGTAATACTGTCGGACACAAGTCTGTGAAGAATTTCGCCGCCCGGGGCGGCGAATATCTTGAAACAGTTGTGTCCGACAGTATAAGCGCGAAGACGGAATAAGCGCGACGGCGCGAACGCTTATATACGAACACGCGGCCAGCCGCGGTGTGGTGTGACGCCAGCCCCGCGCCGGGACGCGGTTGCCCGACACGTCGGCGCGGGGGCGGCCGTGTCGGCTGTTCGCTCTTACTCCGCTTCGGCCGGCTCGGACTCGCCGGGCTGGACGCCCGTCTCCCCCTCCGCGCCGACGACCCACTTGTCCGAGTAGCTCGCGCCGCAGGCGCAGTGCGCGTACGCGTGGACCACGTCGCCGCGCTCGTAGAGGCCGCCGACCTCCTCGTTCTGCGCCTCCGAGAAGGCGAAGATGAACTCCACCTCGTGAGCGTCCGTCCCGTCAGCGTCGGCCTCGCCGCCGGCGTCGCCTTCCTCTCGCGCCGGACACTCGCCGCCGTCCAGCGACCGGGAGATGTGGCCCCGCCGCTCCATCGCGCCGCGGGCGAACTCCATCGCGTCCATCCCGGTGCCCGCGGAGAACGCCCGCCGGCCGTCGTCGCCCGGGACCACGAGCACGTAGCCGTTCTCGACGGTCTCGCCCATCTTCGGGAGCTTGTGCTGGCTGTCGAGGTACAACTCCGTGAGGAACAGCGCGACGTCGTCGTGGCGCTCGCCCGCGAGGAACGCCTCGAGTTTGCTCATGGGGTCGAGACGGCGCGGAGCGGTAAAAAGAGGCTGGAATCCGCCGCGTCAGTGCCGCGTCGCTCGGGCCTCTCGGACGTCGGCCCCGTCTCGGACCTTGTCCTCGCAGTTGGGGCAGACGCGCGGGTTCTCCATCCCGTTCGGGGCGAACACCCGGACGTACTCCGCGGTGACGAACGAGCCGCAGTTCTCGCATGTCGGCATCGCCAGCCGGTTTGTAGTGAACGAAAATAATATTTAGGGCGAGGGACGGCAGTGTCCGGCGGGCGATCCGCCGCTGACCCCGACGGCCGTCGCTCGCCGAAGCGGGATACAGGCGGGGAGCCGCGCTACTCGTCGGGGTACTTCGGCTCCCGCCGCTCGGCGCGGTCGAGCGCGCGCTCGATCACGTCGCGGACCGAGTCCGCCTCGCCCGCCGGATCCGCGCGGTAGACGTCGCCGTGTCCCGCGTACAGCCCCTCCACCGTCTCCGGCAGCCGGTCCAGCAGCCGCCGGAGGCTCTCGATGAGCGCCTCGCGGGACTGGCCGGGCATATCCGTCCGGCCGAAGCTCCCGTCGTCGAAGGCGCCGTCGTTGTAGACGACGACGTCGCCGCTGAAGACGCGCGCCTCGCCGACGAGCGACACGTGGTCGTCGGCGTGGCCGGGCGTGTGGACGACCTCGTAGGCCTCGCCCGCAAGCTCGATCGTCTGTCCGTCTTCCAGCGCCGCGGTCCGCCGTGGGTGATCGCCGTAGGCGTAGAGGTCGGCGTCGAACCGATCGAGAACGGCATCCAGTTCGCCCACGTGGTCGCGGTGCTGGTGTGTCAGGACCACCGCGTCGAGGTCGTCGACGTGGTCGGCGACGACGTCCTCGACGCCCGGCATCGTGCCCGCATCGACCAGTGCGGACGACTCGCCGGCGAGCAGGTACGCGTTGCAGGTGAACTCCTCGGCGCCCTCGGTGACGGTGTGGATCTCCATACCTCCCGATTCGAAGCCGCGGCGAAAAAGGCTCTGGCGTCGCGGTCGGCGGGGCCTCCCAGTCACCGGATTCGGTCTCGGACCTGCGTGTGTTTTTTACCGCTGCCGACGGTATCTATCCGTGTATGGGATTTGGGAGCTACGACGAGTCCGAACAAGAGAATCAGGACTTCGATACCGATCTCGAAGACGACGACGGCGTCGCTACCTCCCAGGCGGACCACCGGGGAGACGTAGAGTTCGAAATCGGGGCATCGAACGACGAACTCTTGGATCGGCTCAAAGACATCAAAGAGGAGTGACGACCCGAACCGTGCGACCGGGGGTATCGCCACCGCCGGGCGAACGGCGGGGGCGACAGTGGAACGTCGGCGCGGCCGGCGGGGGCTAACTCGCAGGTGAAGCCGGGCACGCGAGCGCTCGGCATCGCGGAGTCGACCGACGAGGCCAGCGGCCGCTGTGTCTTCTGCGGCGCGGTCGTCCGCGCCGACCGGACGGTCGACGGCGTCGGGTTCGCGACGGCGACCGTCGGCGGTCTCGACGCCACCGACGCCGTCTGCGACGTCGTCGATCGAACGGCCCGCGAGGACGTCCAGTACGTGTTGCTCTCGGGCGTCGCGCCCGCGTGGTTCAACCTCGTCGATCTTGAGGCGGTCGTCGACGCCGCCGACCGGCCGGTCTGTGCCGTCTCCTACGAGGACAGCCCGGGGCTCGAGACCGCGCTCCGCGAGCACTTCGACGGCGACGCGCGCGACGCGCGGTTCGGCGTCTACGAGGGGTTGCCGCCGCGCCGGGAGATGGAGGTGAACGACGAGACGGTGTTCGTGCGGGGCCTCGGACTCGACGGTGACGACGCCGAGCGCGTCGTCCGCGGCTTCACGCCCGCGGGCGGCCGCCCCGAGCCCCTGCGGGTCGCGCGGCTCGCCGCCCGCGGGGCCAGGGAGTGGCGCGCCCGCGACGACCACGAGGCGGACGAAGACGGCGAGGACCGTCACGGGTAAGTCGCGCCCGGTCGCCTCTCCGATATGACCCAGGATGGAGGCGGCGACGCCGACGGCGGGGACGCGACCGTGCGGACCGACGGGCCCGACGTCGCGGCCTGCGGGCGGTGTCCCGACCTGGTCGCGTCGCGCTCGCGGATCGTCAACGGGGTCGGCCCCGACGACGCCGAACTGGTGTTCCTCGGCGAGGCCCCCGGCGCCAACGAGGACGCGGAGGGCGAGCCGTTCGTGGGACGCTCCGGGAGCGTCCTCGACGAGGCCCTCCGGGATGCTGGCCTCGCCCGGGCGGACGTCCGGATCACGAACTGCGTGCGGTGCCGGCCGCCGGAGAACCGCGACCCCAGGAGCGGCGAGCTCGCGAACTGCCGCGGCCACCTCGAACGCGAACTCGACGCCGTCGACCCGGAGCTACTCGTGACGCTCGGGAAGGTGCCCTCAGAGCACCTGCTGGACCGGTCGGTGGCCGTCACGAACGAGGCGGGCGACGTCGTCGACGCCCGGGTCGGCGACCGGAGCTACCGGACCGTGATCTCCGTCCACCCGGCGGCGACCCTCTACGACGGGAGCCAGCGCGAGACGTTCTTCGAGACGATCGCCCGCGCGGCCGACATCGCCGGCGTCGGAGAGGGCGGGGGCGGGCAGTCGAGCCTCGGTGAGTTCTAGTCGCGGGGCTTTCCGACGCCGAGCCACTTCTTCGGGTCGAACAAGTCCCGGACCGCCTCGACGAGGCCCTTGCCGGAGTGCTCGCCGGGACGCAGGCGGGCGCGGATCCGCGAGGAGATCAGTTCGATACCCAGCACGACGATGAACACCATAATCAGGCCGGCGGCGGTCTGCTGGAACTCGAAGAGGTCCTGGCTGTTCCGGATCATCAGCCCGAGGCCGCCGGCGCCGACGACGCCGAGCGAGATGGCGATCCGGGTGTTGATCTCCAAGATGTACAGCGTCCACGCGATGAACGAGCGCGACACCTGGCTCAGCATCCCGAAGCTCACCGTCTGGGTGCCCGACGCGCCGGTCGACCGGATAGCCTCGATCGGCCCCTCGTCGATCTCTTCGAGGTCGTCGGTGAACAGGCGGCCGAGGTTCCCGATGCTGTCGGTGCCGATCGCCAGCACCGCGGTGATCTGACTCGGCGGGCCGATCGGGATGTAGAGGAAGATCCAGACGATGGCAGGGATTGCGCGGATCGCGCTCAGCGTCCCACGAAAGACGAAATTGAACGGGAAGGGCGTGACGCGCTCGCTGCCCAGCACGCCCAGGACGAGCGCGAACGGGAACGCGAGCACGGTGCCCATAAATCCGAGCAGCAGCGTCACCAGGCTGGCCTTCACGAGCGACAGCCGCGCGGACGCGAGGCTCTCGAAGATCGGCCGGCCCCAGTTGCGGAAGCTCACGGGGATGGCCCGGAGCCCGGTGATGTTGCGTTCCTTCGTGTAGACGGTGAAGTTCTGGAAGTCCGGCGGGAAGAAGCCCTGCGCGATGAACTCGTACATCGCGGTGAGCCGACCGAGGACCACGCGCGGCTGGAATCCGATGAAGCCGAAACCCCAGTATGTCACCCCGAGGACGAACCCGACGATCGCCAACCACAGCAGGTAGCGGAGGCGTCGCAGCCGGTCCAGCGAGCGGAGCTTCTCCCGGACGTCGGAGCCGGCGGATTCGGAGCTCACGTTCCGTCACCTCCGTCGGCGGCGGCGTTCGCTCCGGGCGTTCCGGACGGCACCGAATCGGTGCCCGTCGGGTCGTTCTTGAGTGACTCGTCGCCGGCCTCGCCGCCGTAGTAGATGCGGTCCATCTCTTCCATCGTGAGGTCGTCGGCGTCGCCGTCGAAGATCACCTCGCCGTCGCGGATCCCGAGGAAGCGGTCGCCGAACTCGCGGGCGATGTTCACCTGGTGGAGGCTCGTCACCGAGGTGAGGTCCTGTTCGCTCGCCGCCTTCTTGAGGTAGCGCATCACCTCGCGGGCGGCCTTGGGATCGAGGCTGGCGACCGGCTCGTCGGCGAGCAGGATCTCCGGCTCCTGCACCAGCGCGCGGGCGATCCCGACCCGCTGCTTCTGGCCGCCGCTCATCGACTCGGCGCGCTGGCCGGCCTCGTCGAGCAGGCCGACGGTCTGCAGCGCTTCGAGCGCGTTGGTCTTGTCGTACTCGGAATGGAGGCCGAGCAGGCTCCGGAGCAGTCCGTTGCGGGACAGCGCGCCCGTGAGGGCGTTGCCGAACGCGCTCTTGCTCTCGATGAGGTAGTGCTCCTGAAACACCATCCCGACCCCGCTCTGGTTGCCGGAGACCTCCACGCCGTTGATCCGGACCGTGCCCTCGGTGGGATCGGTGAGGCCGTTCAGTACGCGGAGCATCGTCGACTTGCCGGCCCCCGACGGTCCGAGCAGGATGACGAACTCGCCCTCGGAGATGGTGAACGACACGTCGTCCAGCGCGACGGTGTCCTCCCCGTATATTTTCGTGACGTTCTCGAATTCGATCGTGGGCATCTGTCAGTGGTGGGTGGATGGAGGCCCGGTGGCCCGAAAAACGACGCGGATGTAGCCGGGCGGCCGGGACGAATGATTACTTGAAGATGTCGGTGCCGACGCCGAGTTCGTTCGCGACGTCGATGACCTCCTGATACCGGTCCTGGGACGCCTTGCGGACGCGGCTGAACCAGAGGTCGTCTTCGGTTCCCTCCTCGCCGTCGGCGCCGTAGTAGATGCTGTCGGGAGCGCCGAGGAACGCCTCCTGCAGTGCGGTCTTGGCCTCGTCGCTGAGGGCCGGCGATACCACGATCGGCGCGCGCGGCAGGCCGTTGTCCTCGTGGAGCGTGGTGGCGACGCTCTGCCACTCGGTCGACGTCGGGCCGGTACTGGTGTCGCGGACGAATCCGCCCATCGCGGCGGCGTCGACCTGTCCCTGTTCTAAGAGCGTGTACGACTGGACGTGACCGCCCGCGAACCGGGGCGTGAACTCCGCCTGCGAGCCGTTGCCCTCGGGGAGGTTGCCGATGTCGAGTCCGCCCTGCTTGGACATACTGTACAGCGGGTAGAGGCAGCCGCTCGTCGACAGTCGGTCGGAGAACGCGACCGTCTTCCCGGAGAGGTCCGACAGTTGCGTGATGTCGCTGCCCTCGGGTACCGCGATGATGCTCGTGTATTCCCAGCTGCCGTAGCCGTACCGCTGGAGGATGATCTCGGCGTTCCCGGTCTTCACGCCGAGCGCGGCCGCGAACGGCCCGGTCTCGGCGATGTCGGTCGTGCCCTGCCCGAGCGACTGGATCACGGCGCTGTAGTTGCTGCCGATGTTCCCCTTGACTGAGAGGCCCTCCGGGACGTCGTGGTTCTCCCGGAGGTAGCTCCCGACGTGATCCATCAGGGGCGCGTACTGGACTTCGAGGTCCTCCTGGGGGACCGACGGCGAGATGCCGAAGTTGACCGTGTCGTCGCCGCCGAAGGTCATCCCCGCGGCCGGCGTCGCGGTCTGTGTGGCCGTCGCCGTCGCCGTGTCGGACGATCCCTCGGTCGCCGTGCTGCCGCCGCCACCTGATCCGCCGCTACACCCAGCGATGAGTCCGGCGACCCCGACGGCCCCCGCGGACTTGAGAAACGCACGTCGTTTCGTCATACGATCGTATGGAACTTCTGTATCAGCCGCATAAAGATTCTGATTCAACAATATATAGCCAAACAGTGACGAATAAAATCAACAGCGATCCGGGAGGTAATCGAGAGTGTCGGAAGCGATTTCACCCGCCCCCTCGAAGTTGTCGTATGAGCGCTCAGACGGTAGCGGAGGTCGTCCTCGTCGACTACGGACTCGGAAACCTCCGTAGCGCACAGCGCGGGCTCGAACGCGCCGGCGCCGCGGTCGAGATCACCGACGACCCCGACGACTTCGCGGCCGCCGACGGGATCGTGCTCCCGGGCGTGGGCGCGTTCAGCGAGGGGATGGAGAACGCGGGGCCCTTCCGCGAACCGCTCGCCGCCGCCGCCGACCGGGGCCAGCCGATCTTCGGGATCTGCCTCGGAATGCAGATGCTCCTCACCACGAGCGAGGAGGCCGACCACGCCGGCCAGGGCCAAGTGGAGGGGCTCGATTTCGTCCCCGGGACGAACGTCCGGTTCGAGCGCGACCGGAAGGTGCCGCACATGGGCTGGAACGAACTGCGCGTCGAGCGCGAGCACCCGATCGTCGAGGGAGTCGACGGGGAGTACGCCTACTTCGTCCACTCCTACTACGCCGAGCCGGACGACCCCGACGCCGTGGTGGCGACCGCCGACTACGGCGTGTCGTTCCCGGCGGTGATCGCCAACGAGGCGGGCACCGTCTTCGGCACGCAGTTCCACCCCGAGAAGTCCGGGGAGACCGGCCTGCGGATCCTGCGGAACTTCGTCGAGTACTGCGCCGAGCGGTAACCGTCCCACGCCGCCGGAGCGGCAGGGCGCGTCCCCGACGGGCTTTTAGGATCCCTCGGAGTAGACGGCCCTATGCAGGTAGTCACGCTGGGCCCCGAAGGAACGTACTCCCACCGCGCCGCCAGCGCTGTCTCCGACGACGTGGTCTTCCGCGAGTCGGTCTCGGCGATCGTGGCCGCCGTCGACGCCGGGGAGTTCGAGCGGGGCGTCGTGCCCATCGAAAACAGCATCGAGGGGAGCGTCACCGAGACGCTCGACGCCATCGCCGACGCCGACATCGCCGTGACCCAGGAGATCGTCACGCCGATCCGCCACGCCCTCCTCGCGCAGTCTCCCAACTTCGAGACGGTCGCCTCCCACTCCCAGGCGCTCGCGCAGTGCCGCTCGTACCTCGAACGCGAGTACCCCGACGTCGACCTGGAGGCGGCCACGAGCACCGCGAAGGGCGTCGAGTACGCCCGCGAGGACCCCACCGTCGCCGGGATCGGCCACCCCGGCAACGCCGGCGACGACCTCGTCGTCGTCGCGGAGGACATCCAGGACCGCTCTTCGAACTCGACGCGCTTTTTCGTCGTCGCGCCCGCCAGCGAGCGCTCGCAGGGCGGCGGCAAGTCGACGGTCGTCGTCTACCCGAACGCGAACTACCCGGGGCTCCTCCTCGAACTGCTGGAGGCGTTCGCCGAGCGGGACATCAATCTCTCGCGGATCGAATCGCGCCCGAGCGGCAACCGCCTCGGCGACTACCTCTTCCACATCGACTTCGAGGCCGGCCTCTACGAGGACCGCGCGAAGGAGGCGCTCGAGGAGGTCGAAGAGATCGCCGCCGACGGGTGGGTGAAGCGGCTCGGCTCCTACGACCGCCAGCACGTCGTCGACTGAAGTCCAGAATCCGGCACTTTCGCCGCCCGAGCGTGCGATCTGCGCGCATACGTCCGTCTGTATTTAATACCTCGGCGCGCCTCCTGGTGGTCGGTGAATTTACGATGATGAAGCGTTCCCCCGGTTTCGACGAATTCGCGTTCGATGACCTCTTCGCCCGGATGTCCCGACAGTTCGAGGAGATGAGCAGCCAGCTCGACGGCCCCCGATCGTTCGGCCGCGAGATGGCGATCGACCTCCGCGAGGAGCCCGAGGCGTTCGTCGCGGTCGTCGACCTCCCGGGCTACGAGAAGGACGACATCGAGATCACGGTCGACGACCGGATGCTGACGATCGAGGCCGCGCGCGAGGCCGACGAGGCCGACGAGCGCGACCACTACGTCCACCGCGAGCGCCGCTCGCAGTCGGCGCACCGCTCGATCCGGCTCCCCGGTGAGGTACGCCCCGACGGCGCCTCGGCGGGCTACAACAACGGCGTCCTCACCGTGTCGCTCCCCAAGCTCGTCGTCGACGACGACGAGTCCCACCGGATCGACATCGAGTAACGCCGCTTCGTCCCGGAGCGCCCGCCAGATTGGCTTTTTCGGCATTCGAGGATTGTTAATTGATACAACTGCACCGGACTTACACTCCCTCGCGGGCGGCGTACAGCGTCTCGCCTCCGGGGAGACACTCGGTGTCTACGGGAATCGCCGGCGAGTCGTAACCGAGCGTCGTGAACAGGAAGTCGGCGTCGACCGCGCGGGCGACGTTTCGTGTCGGGCGGTGGAGCTCCGGCGGGAGATTCAGCCCGTAGACGAGGTCGGCCTCGTAGGACTCGCCGGGGTGGTCGCGCTCGCCGGCGGCGACGACGTCGTCGCGGAGGAACCGGAGCGACGACGGGACCCCCAGTTCGCCGGCCGCGGCGACGTCGGTGACGGTGACGTCGACCCCCGCCTCGGCGAGCGCGACCGCGACGTCGGGACGGCGACCGACGCCGATCTCGACGGCCGACCCGTAGGTCGAAAATCGGCCGACGAGGGCGTTCTCACGCGGCGTATTCACGGCGGGATATTTATCAGTCCACCCCGCATAAGCCCTGCTATGCTCGTCGACATCGTGCCGATCGGGGACCTCTCCGCGCAGGTCAAGCGCGAGGCCTCGGCCGCGCTTCGAGGGGTCTACGATTGCGACGTGACGGTGCAGGAGGAGCAGTCGATCCCCGACGGCGCGTTCGACCGGAGCCGGAATCAGTACCGGGCCGAGCAGTTCATCGAGCTGGCGAGCCGGGTCGGGACGGGCGAGAAGAACATCGGCATCACCTCCCAGGACCTCTACTACCGCCGGCGCAACTACGTCTTCGGCCTCGCGTACCTGAACGGCAACGGCTCGGTCATCTCCACCCACCGGCTGCAGACCTCCTCGGACGGCGGGATCACGACGAAACCCCAGTCGGAGGTGTTCGCCGACCGCGTCCGCAAGGAGGTCGTCCACGAGATCGGCCACACGCTCGGGCTGGAACACTGCGACAACAGCAAGTGCGTGATGTCGTTTTCGCCGACGGTGCGGGAAGTCGACGTGAAAGAGGAGAACCTCTGCGGGACGTGTAGTCAACTGCTCTACTGACTGTTCCATACGCGACCGCGGTCCCGTTCGCCGTGATTAACAACTATACGGGCGCCGGTCCAAGATCGAGAAGTGATGCAGTACCTCGTCGCCGTCGACGGTTCGGAGTCCAGTACCGGGGCGCTCGAACACGCGCTCGACGTCGCCGAGCGGATGGACGCCGCGATCGTGGTCGCGTACGCGGTCGAACCGCGGGTGCTCGTCGAGGACGCCGGCGCGGAGGCGCCGACCCACTCGGAGGTGGGCCAGCGGATCTACACCGAGGACCTCGAGGTGGCCGAACAGCGCGGACAGGACGTCCTCGACGACGCCCGGGAACGGGCGGCCGACGCCGACGTGGACGTCGAGACGACGCTCCTCTACGGCGACCCGGTCGAGAGCATCGTCGAGTACGCCGACGAGGAGGCGATCGACGGGATCGTGGTCGGCCACCGCGGGCTCTCCGGGCGGATGGAAGTCGTCGGGAGCGTCGCCAAAGGCCTCGTCGAGAAGGCGACCGTGCCGGTCACGGTCGTGAAGTGACGCTGTCGGACGAGCCCGATCGCGGCGACGCCGTACCCCCGGTATGCCCGTCGGACGCATCGTGCGAGTGCCATATAGACGCACTTCCTGACAGACATCATACGGTTGAGATCCCGGGAGCGTCGGGATCGGTCCCCCGCCGTCGCTCTCACCCGACGCGTATGGCGCGCCGGAAGGCCACGCCGACGACGGCCGCCAGGACGCAGAGGTACGCGAGGCTGAACCACAGGTTCGCCGGCCGCACCCGCGCGGTCAGCGCCGCGTCGAACGCCAGTTTCATCGGGAAGTGACCGGGGAGGAGCGGCGCCAGGGCGTGCGTCTCGTCGGTCAGCGGGCTCTGAGCGAGGAACAGGTCGACGAACGGACCGAACATCAGGACGTAGATCCCCGCAAGCCGGTTCAACACGAGGCCGACGAGGGCGCCGACGCCGCCGTACAGCAGCCCGACGAGGAGCGTGGCGAGCAGGTACCACAGGCCGCGTTCGACCGACGCGACCGTCGACAGGACCCCGACGGAGACGACGCTGCCGATGGCGGCCGCGAGCACCAGGACGCCGGCGCGGGCGGCGACGATCTCGGAGGTGTCGGCGCCGACGAGCGCGAGCCGGCCGTCGACCGCGCTCGCGGACTGCATCAGGAACAGCCCGGCCGCCCCGCCGACGAACGCGGCGGCCATCGGCGTCGTCAGGACCGTCGTGAGCGTCGTCATCTCGACGGCCATCGTGCCCTGGACGGGGACCTCGACCGCGGCCCGGCTCTCCGGCATCACCCAGGCGAAGACCAGGATCAGGTAGATCGGGAGGAACGCCAAGAGCGCGAGCAGGACCGGTGTCCGCGCGTACTCGCGGACGCCCATCTCGAAGGCCGTCCGGAGCGTGCTCATCCCGTCTCACCCCCGGTGCCGGCGAGCACGGTGTAGACGAAGAAAGTCGTAGCGAGGACGACGAGGCCGTAGGTACCGGCGGCGACGAGGTCGACGAGGTCCGGGGCACGGCCGTCGACCGCGGCTCGGAACACCTGGTGCGGGTAGTGGAGCGGGAAGAGCTTCGTCGCCGCCGCGTCCGTCGCCATCACGCCGCTCGCGAGCGCCTCGTCGACGTCGACGACGAAGATCAGCGCCAGCGACCCTTCGAGTTCGCGGGGGAGGACCGTCCCGATCAGCATCCCGACGAGCCCGTAGAGCCCGCCGACGAACGCCAGCGTCAGGAACCCCAGCGCGAGGGCCTCTACCTCGGTGCTCGTCGCCAGCACGGCGAGCGAGAGCGCAGCGGTGACGACGGCGGCGAGACAGACCGCGGCCAGCCGGGAGGCGAAGAGCACCGGCGTCGAAAAGCCCGCGAGCGAGAGCCGCTCGTCGGCACGCTGGGCGCTTATCACCTGAAAGAGTCCAATCACGCCGGGGAGGAACGCGGCGACGAAGAGGGTGCCGGCGGTCGCGCCGAGCGCTTCCGGGTCCGTCGTCATGTACGGGAGCCGCGGGAACGCCGACAGCACCGACTCGTAGCTCGCGATGACGACCGGCGGCAGCGCGAGGATGAGGGCGAGGTTGATCGGCTCGCGGACGAACTCCCTGATCGCCGCGCCGAGGCCGACCCGCAGTCGCCCGCCCGCGCGGGCGTCCGCCGTCATCGTATCCCCTCCGCGCCGGCCTGGCTCGATCCCTGGTCCGTCACGTCGCTGAGCGTGCCGTCGGCGAGTTCGAGGATGCGATCGAACCGCTCCTGTTCGTTGATCAGGTGCGAGATGATCGCCACCGCCGTCCCGCGCTCCCTGAGGTCCTCGGTGAGGTCCCAGAAGGCGAGGTAGGTCTCCCAGTCGAAGCCCGTGTAGGGCTCGTCCAAGAGGAGCACGTCGGGGTCGTGCATCAGGGCGATCGAGAGGTTCACCTTCTGGCGGTTGCCGCCCGAGAGGCGATCGATCCGGTAGTCGAGGAACGCCTCGAAGTCCAGCGTCTCGGCGAGGCGGTCGCGGGCGGCTTCGATCCCCGAACGGTCCATCCCGTAGCCCTCGCCGAACAGCTGGAAGGTCTCCGCGACGGTGAGTCGGTCGTACAGCAGTTCGTCCTGGGGGCACCAGCCGATGCGTCCGTCGACCGTCACGGAGCCGTCGTCGGCGTCGAGCGCGCCCACCAGGATCTTCATCAGCGTCGACTTGCCCGAGCCGTTGCCGCCCACGATGCCGACGACCTCGCCGCGCCGGATGGCGACGCTCGCGCCGGTGAGCACCTCGACGTCGCGACCGAAGGGGAGCTTAGAGGAGTAGGTCTTCGCCAGGTCGGTCCCGCGGAGGACGACCTCCGCGTTCGGTCCACCGGGCTCGTCCGACCCGGAGCCTCCGCCGGATTCCCGCTTCGGTGAGTCGGCGGCGCCCCCGATCATCGCTCGTACCACCACCACGCGCCGCCGAGGGCGGCGAGCGCCGCCGCGCCGACGCCGACGATCGGGAGGAGCCGGGTCGCGCCGCCGGCGTCCGAGATCGTGACCGGGACGTAGTACCCGTCGTAGGTGACGCGCTCGTCGTCGGGCGTGTCGGCGGTCACCGCGAGCGGGATCGCATCGCGCGTGGGGACGCCGTCCTCGGGGGTCGTCAGCTCGAAGGTCATCGTCACGCGCTCGCCCGGCGCCAGGGAGTCGACGTAGCTCGTCGGGTTGTCGCTCTCGTAGGGGTCCTCGACAGCCAGTCGGGCGCGGACGTCGGTGAGCCGCTCGTCGCCGACGTTCCGCACGCGGACGCGGACGGCGTTCGCGGTGTCGATCCCGAGGGTGGCGTTCACCGGCTCGACGACGAGCGTCGTCTGTTCGGCGGCGGGCCGCACGCCGACCGGGCCGACGCGCTCTGTCGCCCGGTCGCCGTCGGCGTCGCGGTAGCCGACCGAGACCGGGAGCGAGTAGTTCCGCGGCTCGGCCGCCTCCGTGGCCCGCAGTTCGTACGTGACGGTCCGGCGTTCGCCGGGGGCCCAGTCCCCGAGGTAGCGCGTGGCGTTCGCCCCGCCGGCCACGCGGAGGTGACGGGGCGATTCGACCGTGACGGTCGCGTCGGTCACCGCCGCGGGGCCGGCGTTCCGGAGCGTCAGCGAGACGGTGCCGTCCTCGCCGACCGCGACGTCGCGCTCGGCGGCGACGACGCGGAACGTCTGTTCGGGGCGGGGAACCACGCCGAGGCCGAGCCGGTCGGACTCGACGGCGACGCCGTCGTCGTCCTCGAAGGTCGCGACGGCGGTGACGGCGTGCCGCTCGACGGCGGCGTCGGGCGCGGCGGCGACCTGGTACGAGAGCGTGCGCGTCTCTCCGGGGGCCCAGTCGCCCGCGAAGCGGCTGGCTTCGGCGGTGCCGCCGAATCGGAGCGCCGGGGCCTCGGAGGCGAGCCGGACGCGCGTCGCGTTGGCCGCCTCCGAGCCGACGTTCCGCATCGTCACGTTCACCGTCCCGACGGAGCCGACGCGGACGTCCGCGTCGACGGCGACGACCTCGAACGCCGCCCGGTCGTCGACCTCGACGCGCAGATCGAAGTGCCGGGTCCTGGTCCGCTCGACGTAGCGAGTGTCGGTGCCGCCGGTGTCGATCGTCCCGTAGTACTCGTAGGTCGCGGTGAGGTCGAGCGCGTACGTTCCCGGCGCCGCGTCCTCCGGAACGGTGACGTCGAAGCCGAGTCGCGTCTGGTCGCCCGCGCGGAGCCGGCCGACCGACCGGCTTCCGGTGTCGACCTCGATCGGCGCGCCGCCGGCGTCGAGCGAGACGTCGACGCCCCGGGCCGTCGTGGCCATCTCGTCGAGGGCCGGGCGTTCGCCGCTCCGGAGCGTACCGTCGTTGGTGACGGTGACGCGGAGAGTCGTCTCCGACCCGGGGACCACGGTGTCGTCCGGGAGGGAGGCGTGCAGTTCGGGGCTGCCGCGGACCTCGGCCGCCGCCCCGACCGAGAACAGCGAGCCGACGAGCAGGAGGGCCAGGGCGAGCCGCTTCATCGGGGTTCACCTCCGGCGCTCGGGAGGGCGTCGATCCGCCGCGTGCGGGAGGATCCCGCGGGGACTGTATTCATCATATTCGGTGTGTTCCGAATATTTTGTTCGATAAGATTTAGTATTTTCGGGAGTTACCGAATATTATGAACGAAGGTGCCGACGACGCCGGCGCGGCCCGCGACGACCCGGTCGAACAGGCCCGCGAGGAAGTCATCCAGGCTCTAGAGCGGAGCGCGGAGGTGTACGGTCTAAATCAGAGCTACGGCCGGCTCTACGGCGTCCTCTTCTTCGAGAACGAGCCGCTCTCGCTCGACGAACTGGTCGAAGAGAGCGGGTACGCCAAGTCGACGGTCAGCACCGCGATGCAGAAGCTGAACCGGCTCCACCTCGTCCACCGGCGGTCGGTCCCGGGCGAGGGGAAGAAGGCGTTCTACGAGGCCGAGACGGACTTCTGGCACGTGGTCCAGAAGTTCCTCCAGCACGAGGTCCGCCGCGAGATCGACGTGATGACGCGGGCGCTCGATTCGGCGGCGGACCGCCTCGACGGCGTCGACGACGAGCAGGCGCAGGCGGACCTCGAACGGATCGAGTCCCTCCGGACGATGTACGACCGGAGCGAGCGGCTGCTGGACGTCCTCACGAGCAGTTCGATCGACCGGCTGACTGGGCTTCTGGAACGACTGCGTCGCGACTGAGTCGGAGCGAACCGCGGGCGAGGGCTCGGCGGGCCGAGGACTCAAGGCGCTCGGTCGAGACCACTCGGACGTGACACTCCAGGACAGCGTCGCCCTCGTCACGGGGGCCAGTTCGGGAATCGGCGAAGAGACAGCGCACGCGCTCGCCCGCGAGGGCGCGGACGTCGCAGTCGCGGCGCGGCGTCGCGAGCGGCTCGACGACCTCGCCGACGACCTCGAAGCCTCCCACGGCGTCGAGACGCTCGTCGTCCCGACGGACGTCCGCGAGGAGGACCAGGTCGAGGCGACGGTCGCAGAGACCGTCGAGACGTTCGGCCGCCTCGACGTCCTCGTGAACAACGTCGGCGTGGGCGTCGGCAGCGACGTCGAGGACCTCTCGACCGAGGACTACCGCCTGATGATGGAGACGAACGCCGACGGCTACTTCTTCGCGACCCGGGCGGCGATCCCGCACCTCCGGGAGACCGGGGGCAACCTCGTCTTCGTCGGCAGTTTCGCCGGCCAGTACCCCCGGCCGTTCAATCCGGTCTACGCGGCGACGAAGTGGTGGGTCCGCGGCTTCGCCCACAGCGTCGAGGGACAGGTCGGCTCGGACGGGATCGGCGTCAGCGTCGTCAACCCCACCGAGGTCCGAACCGAGTTCGGCAGCGAGTCCGGCGAGGCCTTCGAGGAACGCTTCGAGCCCGGCGAGGTGACAGAGCCCGAGGAGGTCGCCGAGGCCGTCGCCTTCGCCGCCGCGCAGGACCGCTCGACCGTCCACGAGATCGACCTCTACCGGCGCGACAAGTTCGACGGCTGGTAGGTCACTCCATCGAGTCCAGTTCCTGTGTCCCACCGTCCGCCGGCTCGCTCTCACCGCCGGATTCGCGCATCGCGTATCTGACAACGATGTCGACGCCGCGTGCGACCTCGATGCCGCCGTAGTAGACGCCGACGAGCGAGACGAGGACGCTCACGACGACGCCGAACGGGCCGAAGAGCACGGCCGCGAGCGAGCCGAGCCCGGAGATGACCGCGAAGTACGCCGCGCCGACGGCGAAGCGGTAGGCGGCGTCGCGGTGGGGCTGTGCGGTGGGCGGCGGGGAGGGTGCCATACGGGCGTTTCGCCGACGCCGGTGATAACTGTTCAGCCGGGTCGTTCGTCGGGGCGTTCCGGCGACGTCTCGCCCTCTGCGTCGACTCCGTCGGCCACTCGACCGGCCACGCGGGCGCGGACGAGATGGTCGCGCCGCCGCGCCGAGAAGACCGCCGCCGTGCTCGCCGCGGCCCGGTCGTCGCGGTCGAACGCCAGCCCCGGATAGTCGACGTCGGCGAGCAGCAGCGGTTCGGGCGGCGCCGGCGGCACCCCGTCGGGGCCGTCGAGCGCCTCGGGGCCGAGCAGGTCGTCGACCCACGCGGTCCCCCGCTCGCCGCTCCCGACGCACCGGATGACCGAAGCGAGTCGTCGGACGAGATTGCGGGGGAAACCGCCCGCCGCGACCCGGAGCGCCACGAAGTCGCCGTCGCGCTCGGCCCGGATCGAGACCTCGCGCTCGGTGCCCGCGTCGTCGGGCGTGAGGTTGTGAAAGTCGTGCTGGCCCGACAGCGCCGCGGCCGCCGCGTCGACGCGCTCGTCGTCGAGAGTCGGTCCGTAGAGGTCGTAGACGTACGTTCTGCGCTCGGCGTCGTGGGTCGCGTGGAACTCCGCGGGGGCCTCTGCGGCGGCCCACGCCCGGACGTCCGCCGGCAGCTCGCCGTTCAGCGCGCGCGGCGTACACCACTCGGGACAGCGGAAAGCGACCGTCTGGGCGAGCGCGGAGACGCCCGCGTCGGTCCGGCCGGCCGCGGCGTAGCCGTCCGGCCGGTGGGCGCTCTCGCGGTCGAAGACGCCGAGGTCGTCGAGCGCGTCGAAGATCGCGTCCTCGACGGTCGGGACCGAGGGCTGGCGCTGGAAGCCGTAGAACGGGCGGCCGTCGTAGGCGACGCGGAAGGCGCGCATCCGGTACTCCGAGTCGGGGCGAGCGTCGGTGTCGGCGCCGGGGTCGGCATCGGCGCCGGGGTCGATGTCGACGTCGACATCGGAGTCCGTGTCAGTGCCCATCGCCTACGCGAGGTCGTCGTAGGTCGGCGCGTCGCGGTCGCCGGGGAACTCCTCGACGGGGGCGGTGGTCTGGTCGCCGGAGGCCATATCCTTCACCGTCACCTCGCCGTTCGCGAGGTCCTGCTCGCCGACGATCACGACCGTCTCGGCGTTGATGCTGTCGGCGTAGCCCATCTGCGCACCGAAGCTCCGGCCGGAGACGTCCACCTCGACGACGTTGCCCGCGGCGCGGAGGTCGCGGGCGATCCGGGACGCCACGTCGCGGGTGTCGCCGACCGTGAGGACGTAGTAGTCGGTCGCGAGCGCCTCCTCGGGCCAGACGCCGGCGCGCTGACACAGGAGGGAAAGCGGCGCGAGGCCGGGCGCGACGCCGACCGCGGGCGTGGGCTGGCCGCCGAAGCTCTCGATGAGGTCGTCGTAGCGGCCGCCGCCGAACACGGATCTGGAGATCTCGCCCGTCGAGTCGAAGCACTCGAAGACGACGCCCGTGTAGTAATCGAGGCCGCGCGCGGTCGTCAGCGACACCTCGCAGTACTCGCGGGCGCCGAAGTCCTCGGCCGCCGCGAGGACGTCCTCCAGGTTCTCGACGGCCGCCGCGACGTCGTCCCCGCCGAAGTCGGCGATCGCGTCGAGGTCGCCGGTCGCGACGAGGTCGTCGAATTCCCGGGCCTGGTCGTAGGAGAGGCCCGCGTCCGAGAGCAGTCCCAGGTACTCGGTCTCTTCGACCTTGGCGCGCTTGTCGACCGCGCGGATCGCGTCGCGGGTGTCGACCTCGGCGTCGAAGGCGTCGAGGAGCCCGCTGAGGATGTCGCGGTGGGAGACCCGGAACTCGAAGTCCTCGCCCGTCAGGCCGAGGTCGGTGAGCGCGTCGGCCGCGAACGCCAGGATCTCGGCGTCGGCCTCCGGCTCGGCGGAGCCGAAGATGTCGACGTTGGTCTGGTAGAACTCCCTGAATCGGCCCTGCTGGACCTGCTCGAAGCGCCAGAACGGGCGGGTCGAGACCCACTTGATCGGCTTTGCGAGCTCCTGCTGTTTGGCGACGACCATCCGCGCGACCGTCGGCGTCAGCTCCGGCGTCAGCGACACCTCGCGGCCGCCCTTGTCCTCGAAGGCGTACAGCTCTTCGACGATTTCCTCGCCGCTCTTGTCGACGTACATCTCGGTGCGCTCCAGCGCGGGCGTCGAAATCTCGCGGAAGCCGTAGCGGGCGGCGGTCGCCTCCAGCGTGTCGATGACCTCCCGCCGCGGGGCCATCTCCTCGGGGTAGAAGTCGCGAAAGCCCTTGAGTCGGTCGTACATACGCCGGGTTTCGGCGGTGTCGCGCTTGAAACTGTTGAAGCCGCGTGACTACACCGCGATGAGTCCCACGCCCGCGACCGCCAGCCCGGCGGCGACGAGCCGCGTGCCGAACGCCTCCTCGCGGAGCACGAGCCCCCCGAGGACGACCGCGACGACGGCCTGGGTGTTGATGATGGGCGAGGCGATCGACGCCGGCGCGGCCGAGAACGCCAGCGCGGTCACGTGCTCGCCGAGCGCGACGCCAGCACCGGCCAGCACGAACTTCGGGAGGTCGCCCCGGAGCGGGACCCACTCGCGGGCGGCCAGCGGGAGCACGACGAGCAGCACGCCGCCCAACGCTGTCGGCACCCACAGCGACAGCGGGACGGACAGCTCCTGGAGGACGACGCGCTTTCCCACGTCGCTGATCGCGTAGCACGCCGCGCTCGCGAGCGCCAGCTGTGCCGCCCGCGAGGACGCCGCCTTGCGGAGCGGAGCCAGGAGCGGCCCCGAGCGGTAGTTCGCCACGTAGACCGCGAGCGTGGCGACGGCGACGCCCGCGACCTGCAACGGGGTCAGCCGCTGGTGGAGAAAGAGCACCTCGATCGGGAGCACGAAGACGGGGACGACCTTGCTGATCGGCGCCACGTAGGACACCTCGCCGACGTCGATCGCCCGCAGGAACGCCAGGAACGCCGCCGCGGTCGAGAGGACGGTCGCGACGAGGACGGCGGTCCCGAAGGGATCGGCCAGCGCGGCGGCGCCGAGCGACGCGGGGTCCGGGGCCGTCCGCAGAGCCCGCGACCGCAGCGTCACGAGCGGGAGGTACCACGCGAGCGCGGCGGCGTTGATGCCGGCGGTGAGGACGGTTCCGGGATACCCGCGGAAGTAGCGCTTCAAAACGAAGATGTACGTCCCCCAGACGAAGGCGGCGACGACGGAGTAGGCGACGCCGGGGCCGAGCGAGAACACGAGCGGAGGTCGAAGACGCCGGGAGAAATGGGTTCGGATTCGGGTCGAAAACGCGGGGCGGGAGCGCCGAAGCGGAGGCGGTCGCCCCCGGCGGTCAGTCGCCGGCGAACCCGCGGACGTACGACTGCTCGTGGTCCGGGAACACCCGATCGACGGCCTCGCGGCCGCCCTCGCGGGCGATCAGTTCGCGGAGTTCGGCCTCGTAGTCGCCCTTCGGGATCTCCGCGGAGGGGCCGGTCTCGACGTCTAAGTTCTCGTCGACGAGGCGGTCGACGGCGTGGCGGCCCAGGCCGGCCAGCGGCGAGAGGTAGTCGACGCCGTGGCGGTCTTCGAGGCTCTGGGCCTGGGCGCGCGAGACGGTGGGGACGCGGTCGTCCCGGCGGGTGCCGTCGGCGACGGCGTCGACGTCAAGGTCGGCGGCGCGTTCGAGGGCGTGCTCGTGGACGCGCTGGATCCCGTTTCGGGGGTAGCCGTCCTCGCGCATCCGCGCCGCCGCCTCCTCGGCGACGTCGCGGTCGAGGTCGACGGCCTCGAAGGGGTAGCCGAGCCGGTCGGCGGCCGCCGCCGCGTGCTCCCAGTCGTCGGTGACGCCGAAGCGGCCCGTCACCAGCCGCACGTCGTAGAAGGAATCGAGGAACAACCCCGCGAGCGTCGAGTCCTTGCCGCCGCTGAAGAGGAGCGCGAGGTCCACGGGCCCGCTATCGGCGCCGGATGTCGAAGCTCTTCGACTCGGGCTGCAGTTCCTTGAGCAGGTCGCGCATCTGGTCTTCGTCGATGCGGTCCTGGATCCGGCCGCTCTGGGCTAAGGCGAGGACCTGCTTTTTCACCTTCTCCGCGAAGTCGGGCTTCGACATCTCGACGGCGTTGAGCCGCTGGCGGGCGCCGTCGGTGAGGTACTGCTTCAGCATCGCCTCCTGTTTGGCCTCCGCCTGCTCGCGTGCGGCCTCCTGGGCGGCCTCGCGGTCCTGCCCGCCCTGTCCGCCCTGGGCCTGCTCGCGGAGCTCCTGCATCTTCTGTTCGCGCAGTTCCTCCAGTCGGTCGTCGTCGGGGGATCCACTCATCGGTGTGAAATTCCGTCGCAGTGCTAAAAACGGTTACGTCGTCGGGAGCGAGACGAATCGAGGTTACGCGTAGCGTTCGAGTTCCGGCCGGTCGAGCTCGTCGAGGACGTCGGCGGCGGCGTTGTCGAGGAAGCTCTGGCCCTCGGCGGTGATGCGGCGGCCCTGGCCCTTCGCGGTCTCGACGAGGCCCTCCTCTTCGAGCTGCTGGAGCGCCTTCCGGATGACCTTCTTGCTTCCGGTGCCGGAGCTGTTGCCCGAGACCTTGTAGCGGTTCGAGCCGCGCTTGCGGCCGCCGTACTCCGTCGAGAGGCGGTCGACGCCGATCGGGCCCTCCTTTGCGACCTTGCGGAGGAGCGACGCCGCGCGGACGTACCAGAAGTCGTCCTGCTGGGGCGGCAGTTCCTTGGTCTGGCCGGTCTTGGCGAAGTCGATCCAGTCGGGCTCCTCGATTCGGTCCGCGAGCCGGTCGGCGACGTCCTCGATGAGGGCGTCGGCCGGAACGTCGTAGACACTTACCATAGGGACCAATTCCCGACGGCGTCGTTTAAAGCCATCGTATCGGCGCTACGGGGCGTGAGAGGCACTCTCGGGGGTCCGTCGAGAACCGATCGCGGACCCGTCGCGGAGCCGCCGCCGTCGCGTTCGGCCTACTCGGGACCGGCGCCGATGCCGAGCCCGGAGCCGATCCAGGCGACGACCGCGCCGCCGAGGATCGTCGGCACCCAGTAGATCGCGCCGCGGAAGATGACGACGGCGGCGACGGCGATCGGTTCGGTGATGGTAGGCAGCGGCGCGGCCAAGAGCAGGATCACGAGCACGGTCTCGATCCCACCGGCGCCGCCGGGAAGCGGCGTCACGCCCGCGATCGCGGCGATCGGGACGACGACGAGCGCGACCGAGAGCCGCACGTCGACGCCGATGGCGCCGAACGCGAGCCAGAGCGCGAGCATCTGACAGAGCCAGCCGGCCGCCGACGCACCGAGCGCCAGCGCCAGCCCCCGGGGGTTGGAGGCGACGCGCTCGATCGCCCGGAAGAAGCCGTTGATCCGGTGCTCGATCCCCTCGGCCGTCGGGACCGACACGCGCGGCAGCCGGTCGGCGAGCGAGCGGATCAGCGGCGTGAGCGCGCTGACGACGCGGGCTTCGAGCCCGTAGCGGCGGCGCCAGCCGGCGTAGACGAGGCCGGGCACGAGCACCGCGAGCGCGACCACGGCGCCGATGGCGGCCAGGAGGTTCTCGTTCGTGCTGAGCGCGACCTCGGTGGCGAAGTAGCCCGCGCCGACCAGCGCGATCGTGACCGAAGGGACGAAGTTCAGCGTGTCGACGCTGGCGATAGCCGCGAGGCTCCGCTCGTACTCGGCGTCGGCGGTGCGGGAGATGAGATACGCCGTCACGGGCTCGCCGCCGGCCTGTCCGAAGGGAGTGATGTTGTTCGAGAACGTCGCGCCCGCGAAGACCAGGAACGACGAGACGTAGGAGAGCTCGACGCCCAGCACGTCGAGGACGGTGTTCAGCGAGAGGCTCCAGGCCGCCAGCCACGCGAGCGTCGCGAAGAGCACGAAGACGAGGTACTGCGGGTCCGCGTCCCGAAGCGTGGCGACGAGGTCGTCGACGCCCGCGAAGTAGAACAGGAGCGCGAAGACGCCGACGGCCGCGACGAACCCGAGGACCGTCGCCCGGAGGTTCTCGCGGACCATATCCGGACGTCGGCCCTTCCGGCCATCAAGCCATCGAAACCGGCGGCGGTGTGCGAACCGTTACCGCTCGCGGACGCGCGAGGGCTGGTCCGCCGCCCGCGCCAGCGTGACGTCGGCTTTTTGCCCGACGGGGCCGGATCGCGGGTATGGACGAACGCTCGGCGCTCCGGCGACTCGCGGCCGCGCTCCCCGCGGCCGGCGACGACGCCGCCGTCGTCGACAGCCTCGTGGTGACGACCGATATGCTCCACGAGGCGACCGACTTCCCGGCGGGGACGACCCGCTACACCGCCGGCTGGCGCTCCGTCGGCGCGTCGCTGTCGGACGTGGCCGCGATGGGCGCCGACGCGACCGCGGCGGTCGCCGCCTACGCCGCGCCGAGCCTCGTGGAGGAGGAACTCGACGCGTTCGTCGAGGGCGCGGTGGACGTCTGCGACGCCGTCGGCGCCGAGTACGTCGGCGGCGACCTCGACACCGGGACGGAGTTCACCGTCGCGTCGACCGCTCTCGGCGAGACCGACGCCCCGGTCCGCCGGTCGGGAGCGGAGCCCGGCGACGTCGTCTGCGTCACTGGGACCGTGGGCCGGACCGCCGCGGCGCTCCGGGCGTTCGAGGCCGACGACGTCGACCGCGGCAACGACCTCTTTCGGTTCCCGCCGCGGGTCGCGGCCGGACGGGCGCTCGCGCCGCGCGCGACCGCGATGATGGACTCCTCGGACGGCCTCGCGCGGTCGCTCCACCAGCTCGCGGAGGCCTCGGAGGTCGGCTTCGACGTCTCGTGGGACCGGATTCCGGTCCACGACGCGGTGGACGAGTACGCGACCGACGCGGCGGACCGGAGGCGAATGGCGACGGCCGTCGGCGAGGACTTCGAGCTCGTCTGTGCGCTCCCGCGGGCGAGCCTCGACGACGCGCGCGCCGCCTCGCCGGTGTCGCTCTCGGCGATCGGGACGGTCACGGAACCGAGCGAGGGCGTCCGGATGGGCGGCGAGCCGCTCGCCGACGAGGGCTACACCCACGAGTGAGTCCGAGAGGAGGCGATTCGCCCGGGGCCCCAAAGCCCGGCTACGCGGCCATCACTTCGACCGGGACGAGCAGGAAGCAGAGCGCCCCGAGCGCGAAGGTGAGGACGCCGACAACCAGCCGGGGCGCATCGAGCGGCGAGTCGTCGATCGGGTTCGCGGGGCCCTTGAACGCGATGAACGCCGAGAGCAGCCCCCAGAACGTCCAGAGGCCGACCGACTCGTTCAGCGCGTAGCCGAGGCCGTAGTGGAGGTACGCCGCGATGCCGAAGAGGGCCGCGGGGACGACCGCCGCGACGCGCTCTTGTGACTCGCCGAGCATCGCCCGGAGGATGTGGCCGCCGTCCAGCTGTCCGACGGGGAGGAGATTGAGGACGGTGAAGAACATCCCGACCCAGCCGCCGATGATGACCGGATTGACGGCGACGCTCGGGTCGGCGTACTCTGTGGGCTCGCCCAGCAGCGACGCGAGGAGATTCAACAGCGGCGGATTGTTGAAGACGATCACCTGGCCGGAGCCCCGGAGCGCCCACGGCGGGACCTCGATCGGCGGCAGCGAGAGGCCGACCGCGGTGACCACGATCGTCGCGGCCAGTCCCGCAAGCGGACCCGCGACGCCGATGTCGAAGAGCGCCTCGCGGTCGGGCATCTGCCCGCGCATCCGGATGATCGCGCCGAGCGTGCCGAACGGGAAAATGAAGGGGATCACGTAGGGCAGGGAGACGTCGACGCCGTGGTAGCGTCCCATCACGTAGTGGCCGAGTTCGTGCGTCGCGAGGACGCCCAGGACCGCGGCCGTGAACGGCCAGGCGCGGAGCAATAGGAGGGGATCCGCGAGGAGATCCGAGAGCGGAATGTAGTACCACGTCAGCGCCCCGACTATGAGCGTCGAGACGATCGTCGCCGAAAAGAGCGCGAGGTTCTTCCAGGGGACCCCGTCGATGCCGTTCGACGCCGGCCGGGCGACGACGACGTCGTCGCGGGGGCCGCGGGTCGTCGAGACCTGTATCTCGTAGCCGGCCTCGCGGAACGCCCCCCACACCTCGCGGAGGAGCATCTGCTCGGGAACGAGCGACTCGCCGTAGAAGACCACCCGGTCCCCGTCGCGCCTGGTCTCCTGGAGGTGGAACACCGATCGGAGGGCGTCGACCGGCGGTCCGGCCACCGAATCGGGGGAAGGCATCAGCGTCTCGTACGGCGCACAGTCGGATAAACTCCCCGACAGAGGCGACGCACGGCGGGGCGGAGGCGTCGCTGCGGCCGCGAAAACGGGGAAGAAGTCAGTTCGTCGGGCGGTTCGGAGACGACGCGGCGGTCGCGCGGACCAATTCAGGGGCGATGAGCGCTTACGCCGCGTCGGCGGGTTCGACTCGCCAGGTGGTCGCGCTCGTGTACGACCACTTCTCGACGGTGAGTTCCGAGGCGGAGTCCTTGAGCTTCACCATCAGAGCGCCGATCTCCTTGGGCGAGAGACCGACCTCCTCGGCGATGAACTTGGACTTGAAGTACATCTCGCCGTCCTGGGCCTTCTCCAGGAGGAAGGACTTCAAGCGCTCTTCTTTGGGTACGTCGTCGGCGGCAGTCTCGGTGGAGGGTGTCGTGGTTGCGCTCATCTGTGTCACCTCGCTCCCCGCTTGTCGTCGGGGGAGTATATAAAGGGAGGAACGTTGGGAGGAATTCGGCTCGATTCACCGGTAAACCGTGACCGTTCGGATCGTTTAGAAACAGTTCAAATTTTTTTTACGTTTTATATCGTCTTCTAAGTCTTTAGTTCACAGAATAAAGAATGAATTTATACCCGGGTGAAACGGGGCAATTAGAGGCAAATTCCGCACGAGACGGCCGCGGTGGCGACGAGGAATCACAGCGCGCGGAGTCGGATCCGGCAACGAGAAACCGATCGAGAGGCGGAACCGCGGCCGATTACTGCCGGTCGTGGACCCAGAAGTCCTCTTCGACCGTGGTCTCGCGCTTGAAGATCGGGACCTCGTCTTTCAGGCGGTTGATGCCGTCCGAGACGGTCTCGAAGGCCTCCTCGCGGTGGCCGGCGAGGACGACGACGAAGACGATGTCCTCGCCCGACCGGAGGGTGCCGGTGCGGTGGAAGCAGACGACCTCCTGGACGCCGTCGCGCTCCATCAGTTCGGACTCGATCTCCCGCATCCGCTCTTCGGCGACGCCCTCGTACTTCTCGAAGGTCAGTTCGAGCGTCTCGGGGTCGTCCTCGCCGTCCTTGGTCCGGACCCGCCCGGTGAACGTCGCGATCGCGCCGGCGCGGTCGGCCCGGGGGGAGGCCTTCACCCGTTCGACGAGCGCTTCGAGCGTGACGTGGGGCTCGGCGTCGGCGATCGCCGCCAGAACGGATTCGACGTCGACCGCGTCGGCGTCGGCGGCGTCGAGAGCGACGTTCGAGGCCGCGGCGTCGCCCAGCGCGACCGTCGGGAACGCGGCGTCCGGAAAGCCGACGAGCAGCGCGTGGTCGTACGCCGGGGCGAGGTCGTCGAGTACGTCGTCCAGCGAGCGGTCGCCGCCGGCGGCGCTCCACGATCCGTCGCCGAGCGCGTAGGCGGTGTCGACGCCGTCGGGACGATCGGCGTCCGATTCGGGCGCGGCCGACGAGTCGCCGTCGGCGTCGCCCGCGCGGCGTTCGACCACGGCGACACGGCCGTCGAGGTGGGGCGCGACGCGCTCGCACAGGGCCGACGCGCCGGCGCCGACGACTCCGAGTACCTGCATACTCCCGTGTCGGGGCGGCGATCGGCTTTACACTGTCGGACGGGCGAGTGGACGAGACGGCGGGCCGCGCGACGACGGTCGGACGACCGCCGACGACGCGCCGACATACGCGGTTGACAACCCTTAAGCCCGGTTCGCGGCAACGACGGGGCAATGAGAGTCGTCGTCTCCATCGGTGGGAGCGTGCTCGCTCCGGACCTCGACGCCCGCCGGGTCGAGGGCCACGCAGCGGTCGTCGAACGGCTCGCGGACGAGGGCTGCGAGATCGGCGCCATCGTCGGCGGCGGCGGCGTCGCCCGCGACTACATCGGCGCGGCCCGCGAACTCGGCGCCAACGAGGTCCAGCTCGACCAAATCGGCATCGACGTCACGCGGATCAACGCGCGGCTCCTCATCGCCGCGCTGGGGTCGCAGGTCGACCCGAAGGTCGCCCACGACTACGAGGAGGCCGGCGACGCCCTCCGCCGCGGCGACGTCTCGGTGATGGGCGGCATCATGCCCGGCCAGACCACCGACGCCGTCGCGGCCGCGCTCGCGGAGTACGTCGACGCGGACCTCCTCGTCTACGCCACGAGCGTCGACGGCGTCTACAGCGCCGACCCGAGCGCCGACGACGGCGCCGAGAAGTACGAGCGGCTGACCGCGGGCGAGCTCGTCGACGTAATCGCGCCGATGAGCCGGGACGCGGGCGCCTCTGCGCCCGTCGACCTGCTCGCGGCGAAGCTCATCGAGCGCGCGGAGATGCGGACGGTCGTCCTCGACGGGACCGACCCCGAGCGGATCGCCGACGCGGTGCTCCGGGGCGACCACGGCGGGACCGACATCGTGCCCGCGGGAAACGACGACGAACCGAGCTACTGGGTGGGCGATGAGTGACGAGACGGCGGACGCGGAGCCGGCGGGCGAATCGAAGCGCGACTTCTGGGCCGAGGCGGTCGCCGACGAGATCGAGGCCCGCGAGCCCGACGAGCCGATCGTCATCAAGGGCGGCGTCTCGCCCTCGGGCGTCGCCCACCTCGGGAACTTCAACGAGATCATCCGCGGGTACTTCGTCGCCGAGGTGCTCCGCGAGCGCGGCCACGAGGTCCGCCAGGTGTTCACGAGCGACGACCGCGACCCGCTCCGGAAGCTCCCCCGGAAGCTCGCGGACGTCGACGGCGAGATCGTCGGCCTCGGCGACGTCGACGCCGGCGCGCTCGGGCGGAATCTCGGCAAGCCCTACACCGACATCCCGGATCCCTTCGGTGAATCGGACTCCTACGCCGCGCACTTCGCGGCGCTCCTGAAGGCCGACGCCGACCGCCTCGGGGTCCCGGTCGAGATGGTCTCGAACACCGACCTCTACGAGGACGGCACCTTCGAGGACGTCGTCGCGTACGTGCTCGAACACGCCGACGAGGCACGGGAGGTGCTCTCCGAATACCAGTCGAAGGTCGACGAGGACTACGTCCCCTTCAATCCGATCTGTGCGGAGTGCGGGAAGATCACCGAGACGGTGACGTCGGTCGACCTCGATTCGCGGACGGTCGAGTACGTCTGCACCGACATGACCGTCGGCGACGAGACCATCGAGGGCTGCGGCCACGAGGGCACCGCGACCTTCCGCGAGGGCAAACTGCCCTGGCGCTTCGAGTGGCCCGCCCAGTGGCAGGTGCTCGGCGTCGATTTCGAGCCGTTCGGCAAGGACCACGCCGAGGGGTCGTGGCCCTCCGGCCAGGACATCGCCCGCAACGTCCTCGGGATCGAGCCGCCGGTCCCGATGGTCTACGAGTGGTTCACGCTCAACGGCGAGGCGCTCTCCTCGTCGCAGGGCAACATCGTCACCGTCGCGGAGATGCTCGACCTCCTCGAACCGGAGGTCCTCCGGTACTTCTTCGCGCTCAATCCGCGGAAGGCCCGAGACCTCGATATCTCCAGGCTCGATCAGTTGGTCGACGACTTCGACCGCTTCGAGCGGGCGTACTTCGGCGGCGTCGACGACGAGACGCTCTCGGCGTTCGCCGAGCGCGCGTACCCGTTCGTCGTCGACGAGGTGCGCGAGGATCGGGTCCGCCTCCCCTACACGTTCGCGGCCGTCCTGGGGATGACAGACGACCGCGACCTCCGGATCGAGATGGCCAGAAACGAGGGCTACGTCGACGACGACACCCCCGAGTGGGCGATCGAGGAGGCCCTCGAACGGGTCGATCGGGCGCGCGCGTGGGCCGAGCGCTTGGACAACGAGTACAACTACCGGATCCAAGAGGAACTGCCCGACGTCGACTTCGGCGAGGTCGACGGCGACGTCGCGGCCGCGCTCTCCGACCTCGCGGACTTCGTCGAAGCCGGCCACGACGGCGAGGCGATCCAAGGAGAGATGTACGAGACCGCGCGTCGGCACGACGTCGAGGTCGGCGACTTCTTCGAGGCGGGCTACCGGCTCTTCTTCGACCAGCCGCAGGGGCCGCGCCTCGGGGAGTTCCTCGGCGAACTCGACACGGAGTTCGTGGTGACGCGGTTGCGGCGCGAGGGATAGCGGGCCGTCGTCGGAGCGGTGCAGAAGCGGTACCGTTGCGGAGTCTCCAGCGGTCGTACCGCGAGGCTCGCAGCGCGGGCCGAGCGGCCGTTTTTTGTCCAGGTTTTTTACGGGGGTTCGAGGCCGCGCGGAGCGCGGCCGAGGACCCCGAAAAAAGGTGGGTTAGTTCTCCTCGATCGCGTCGATGACGACCATCCCGACCACGGCGAGCCGCGGATCGAGCGCGTCGTCGAAGAGGTCGATCGAGTACCTGTCGCGGAGCGAGAACGCCCCGTTTGCCTCGCCGACGGCGTTCCCGTCCGGCGTGACGATCTCGTAGGAGAAGGGGATCAGCGTCGTGAGCAGCCGGCGCGCGATCGCCAGCGGGACGTTGTCCTCGCGGATCGTCGCCACGAGGTCGCCGTCGGGGCCCAGCAGGGAGTACTCGTGTCTGAAAAGCGAGATGGCCTCGCGCTTGACCGCGCCCACGCGCTCGCCGGTCTGGGAGTCGACGATGTCGTAGGCGGCGGCGATGTCGAGCATACTGTCGGCCTTCACGCGGAAGCGCTCTGTCCCGGTCTCCGGGTCGGTGAAGCGGAAGTCCTCCTTGAGCCGGAGCTTCTTCTGTGCGGATTCGAGGATCGGCGTGTCGCCCTCGTAGATGCGGTACTTGTTCCCGATCGAGATGCGCTGGCGGACCTCATAGGAGCGGCTGTCGAACATCTACGGGGAGTGGACCGCCATCCGCTAAAAGGGTTGTCTACCGGCCGGTACTCACGCGAACTCCGCTACTACGAGGAGGACACTGGGCGCGACGAGCAGGACGAGTCCGAAGAGTATCAGGAGGGCCGGAAGCCAGAGCAGCCCCATCTCGGTGAGGAGCCAGAGCCCGACGCCCGCGACGAGGGCGACGAGTCCGAGCAGACGCAGCAGCCAGGTCACGACGCCTTCCAGCCCCGAGTCGGCCACGACGTCGACGACGTCGAGTGCTTCGTCCATCGCATCGCCCAGTTCCCGTCTGGAGCCACGTAGGAAGCAGGCCGGCGCGTCGCTGGAGCCCACACTCGAATGCCAAAGGCCAAACGTCCCTCGCCCGTATATCCGGGCGATGAGTGAGTCGAAAGATACGACCACGGGACCGAAGATAACGGTTGCAGTCGTCGATAAGACGCACGCGAACGAGATTCCGGACAACATCGACTCCGATCTGTACACGACGACGCGGCCGGAGTCGTCGCTGGTCGAGTTCTCCGCAGAGCCCGACGGCGAGCTGGCGGAAGCGCTCAGGCGGAACGGATTCGACGTGTGACCGGCTCGGCTGTCGCTCTTCCGCTCCGTCGGAGACCGTAAGACGCTGCCGTTCGGGACCGTGCGCCGCACAGTACGCTCGACCGTCGCGAGCGGTGTGGCCGCGCGGAGTGGGAAAGCCGTCCCCGGGACGAGGTGGGTAATAACACATTTCCGCGCCCGCCACTTCGAATCGGACGATGAACACGCTTCTGTGGGTACTCGTCGGCCTCGCCGCGTACTCGATAGCGACGTTCTTCCTCTCACAGCGCGGCCTGCTCCCGGACTCGGTGCGGATCCGCGGGCCGTTCACGACCATACACACCAAGCGCGGCCGCGACTTCATCGACTGGATCGCGACGCCGAAGCGCTTCTGGCGCGCGTGGACGAACCTCGGCGTCGGCGCCGCGCTCGTCATCATGGCGGGGATGTTCCTCTTCCTGCTCGTCCAGGGGATCGCCATCGCGCGGAACCCCCCGGCGCCCTCGCAGGTGAATCAGCCGCAGAACTTCCTCGTCATCCCCGGCGTCAACGACTTCCTGCCCCTGTCTGTCGCGCCGGAGATCGTCTTCGGTCTGCTCGTCGGTCTCGTCGTCCACGAGGGCGGCCACGGGATCCTCTGTCGCGTCGAGGACATCGACATCGAGTCGATGGGCGTCTTCCTCCTTACAATCATTCCGCTCGGCGCGTTCGTCCAGCCGGACGAGGAGAGCCAGCGGAACGCCGACAGAGGCGGCCGGACGCGGATGTTCGCCGCGGGCGTCACGAACAACTTCTTCGTCACCTTTGTCGCGTTCGCGCTGCTCTTCGGCCCGATCGTCGGGAGCATCGCCGTCGCGCCTGGAATGGCGGTCCAGGGCGCCTACGACGGCTCGCCCGCGGCGGAGGCGGGCATCGAACAGGGCGACCGGATCACCGCCGTCGGGGGCGTGCCCGTCGGCAACGAGAGCGCGCTCGACGCCGCCCTGCTCGGCACCGACGCGCGGACCGTCACGGTCGAGATCGACGGCGGCGAGAGCGTCGCCGACCGCGCGCGGCGCACCGTCGAGGTCGAGCGGTCGCTGATCGTCGCGGGCTCGGTCGCCGGCAACCCGGCGAACATCAGCGTCGAGAGCGACCCGATCGGCGTCACGCGGGTGAACGGCACGGCGGTCTACACCCGCGCCGGCTTCGCCGAGGCCGTCGGCGAGGACCGCTTCGCGCGGCTCACGACCGAGCGCGGGACCGTCACGATCCCGGTCGGCGCCTACCTCACCCGCGTCGTCGCGGACGGGCCCCTCGCGCAGGCCGGCGCGCCGACGGAGCCGGGCGTCATCGTGACCGCGATCGGCGGCGAGCGCGTGGTCTCCGCGGCGGAGCTCACCCGCGTCCTCGACGGGACCGAGCCCGGCGAGACCGTCGCGGTCGAAGTCTACCACGGCGGGGCGATCGAGACCTACGACGTGACGCTCGGCGAGAACCCCCAAGACGGCAACGGCTTCCTCGGGGTCACCATCTTCCCGGGCACGAGCGGGCTGCTCCTCACCGACTTCGGCGCGCAGTCCTATCCCGCCGGGACGTACCTCGAACTCCTCGGCGGCGACGGCGGCCCCGACGCCTCCGGCCTGTCGGGGGCGATCGCGGACTCGCCGCTGGCGACGGTGTACGTCTCCCTGGTGCTCCCGCTCGCGTCGCTCGTCCTGGGCATCCCGAACTTCCCCGGCTTCACCGGGAGCGTGTCCAACTTCTACGCCGCCACCGGGCCGCTCGGCTTCCTCGGATCGGGCGTGTTCCTGCTCGCGAACGTCGCCTTCTGGACGGCCTGGATCAACCTCCAGTTGGGCCTGTTCAACTGCATCCCGGGCTACCCGCTCGACGGCGGACGGATCCTCCGGGCGAGCGTCGAGGCGGTCGTCTCCCGGTTGCCCATCGCGGACCGGGACCGGGTCGTGACCACGATCACCACCGGGATCGGCCTGACGATGCTGGCCTCGCTGCTACTGTTGGTCTTCGGGCCGACGGTCCTCGGCGGGTAGTCGCGGCCGCCATCGAGCGGTTCGATTCCCGCGGCCCGAGAACGACTCGCAACGCCCATACGGGAGGCGTCCCTACCGGATCCTATGCCTGAGGCCCCACCGACAGACGAGGGCTGGTTCGTGCTGCACGACTTCCGCACCGTCGACTGGGACGCGTGGCGCGACGCGCCCGAGTACGAGCGGGACCGCGCGATCGCAGAGGGGACCGAGTACCTCCGCCGCCACGAGGAGGTCACAGACGCCGAGGAGGGCGACTCGGCCGTCTTCTCGGTCCTCGGCCACAAGGCCGACCTGCTCGTCGTCCACTTCCGGCCGACGCTCGATGACCTCTCCAGGGCGGAGCGCCAGTTCGAACAGACCGCTCTCGCAGCGTTCACAACGCAGCCGACCTCCTACGTCTCCGTGACCGAGATCTCGGGGTACTCCACGCCGGAGTACTTCGAGGACCCCGAGTCGGTCGACGACCGGCTCCGGGAGTACATGGAGGGCAAACTGACGCCCGACATCCCCGACGGCGAGTACGTCTCCTTCTACCCGATGTCGAAGCGCCGCGGGGAGGAGCACAACTGGTACGACCTCGACTTCGAGGAGCGCGCGGACATGATGGAGACCCACGCCGAGACCGGCAAGGCCTACGCCGGAAAGATCAAGCAGGTCATCTCCTCGTCGGTCGGCTTCGACGACTACGAGTGGGGCGTGACCCTCTTTTCGGACGAGCCGACGCACATCAAGGACATCGTCTACGACATGCGCTTCGACGAGGTCTCCTCGAAGTACGGGGAGTTCGGGCAGTTCTACGTCGGCCGGCGCTTCCCGCCGGCGGACCTCGGCGCGTACCTGGAGGGCGAGGGCGTGCCGACGAGCGACGGCGACGAGTCCGGCCACCCGCACGGTGAGGGCCACGGTCGCGGACACGGACACGAGCACGGTTCGGGCGACGCACACGGGCACCGCGGCGACCACGAGCACGCCCACGGCGACGACTCCGCCGACGCCGACGACGAGGACGGCGACATCCGCGAGGCGCTGGCGGATATGGACATCTACGCCGGCCAGCCCCACGGCGAGGACGTCTACGCGACGGTCCTCTACTCGGAGGCCGACACCGACGAGCTGTTCGAGGAGGTCGAGGGGCTCCGGGGCAACTTCGAACACTACGGCACGCACGTCAAGACGGCCGTCTACGAGGCTCGAAACGGTGACCGCAGCGCCGTCGTGAGCATCTGGGACACCCAGTCGGCCGCCGAAACCGCGGCGGGGTTCCTCTCGGACCTCCCCGGGATCGTCGCGCGCGCCGGCGAGGAGTCCGGCTCGGGCTTCGGCACGATGGGGATGTTCTACACGGTGAAACCGGAGTTCCGCGAGGACTTCCACGAGACGTTCGACGAGGTCGAGGGCCTCCTCGCCGGGATGGAGGGCCACCAGGACACGGACCTGATGGTGAACGTCGAAGACGAGAACGACATGTTCATCGCCAGCCAGTGGGACGCCCGCGAGAACGCGATGGCGTTCTTCCGCTCCGAGGAGTTCAGCGAGACCGTCAAGTGGGGTCGCGACGTCCTCGCGGACCGGCCGCGACACGTCTTCCTGGCGTAACCGCTGCGCGAACCGTTCTTCGTCGTTCGTCGGCTGCGACTCCAGCGTCAGACGCGTCGCCGTCGCGTGGTTTCGAAGCGAAACGGAGGGGTCCTCAGCGCTCGCGGGCGACCGATCGCTCGCGATCTGCGGGGCGGTCGTCGCCCGACCCGTCGAGCAGTCCCTCGGTCTCGACGAGCGCCTCCAGGCGGCGCTCGAACTCCTCGTGGTCGATCTCGCCCTCGGCGTACCGGGTGCGGAGGCGCTGGATCGCGCGCTCTTCGGTCGGGGCGTCGTCGCGGTCGTCGCCGCCGAAGAGCCTGCCCAGCCGGCCCGAGGCCGAGTCGGCCTCGGATGGCTGCGTGTCCGCCGACGCGAACGGCGTCGACTCGCCGGCGTCGGTGCTGCGGAGGCGGTCGGACGCGTACAGCACGCCGTACCAGAAGAGCATCGCGGTCGGGGCGGTGACGAGGAACGCTATCAGCGGATTCGCGAGGGTGAACGCCGACAGCACGGCGATCCAGAGCCCGACGACGAGGCCGAACAGGGGAGGGCTCCGCGCGACGGCGGCGACGTACGCGGAGAGCCGCGTTCCGAGGCGGTGGAGGACCGTCATAGCGCCGAGTTGTGTGTCGGAGGAGAAGTAAGTTCGGTGGGTGCGTCCCCCGAGGCAGCGTTCGCGTCGGCGCTCAGCGGCGCCGGCGGTACGCGAGTGCGCCGACGACGCCGGTCAAGAGCGTCAGGACGTCCCAGGGGAACGGGTCGGTCCCGCGCTCGCGGGCGTCGCGGCGGACCCACGCGGTCAGCGCGAGGTGGGCGACCGCCGTCAGCGCGGCGAACGCCGCGCGTCGGCTCGGCGTGGGACCGCGCACGTCAGTCCGACGAGGCGGTGTTCCGCGGGCCGCTCGTCGCCCGCTTGTCGATGCCCGCCGCCCGGATGTCCTCGCCGCCGACCGACGAGCGGAGCTCGTCCATCCCGTCGTCTCGATCGACGCCGAAGTTCGTCTCGTAGAGGTCGGCGACGCGGGCCAACTCCTCGTCTGTGAGCTTCGGGACCTCCGAGGCGGCGGCCCACGCGGTGATGTCCTCCTTCGTGTGGAAGGTCGGCGTCACGGTCGCGACCGGATCGTGGGAGAGGAGATACGCGATGGCGGCCTGACCCATCGTGCGCTCGCCGTCGCGTTCGAGGAACCGGAGGGATTCGATCTTCTCCCAGCCCGTCTCGTACCAGGCGTCGGGGCGGAAGCCGCGGTGGTCGTCGAGGTCGTGGCCCGTCTCGGGCGTCACCTGCTCGTTCAGGAGGCCCGAGGAGTGGGGCACGCGGGGGATCAGGCTCGTGGAAGAGCCCGTCTCCTCGATCGTCTCCAGGAAGTGGTTGCCGACCTCCTGCTCGAAGAGGTTCCAGACCAGCTGGACGGAGTCGAACTCCTCTTCGATCGCCATATCGCCCTCGGCGAGCCAGCCGATCGAGGGGCCGAGCGCCCAGCCGACCGCGCGGACGAGGCCCTCCTCGCGGAGCTCGTCGAGGGTTTCGAGCACGTCCTCGTCGACCTCGTCGACGTTGGCGTTGTGCAGCTGGAGGACGTCGACGTACTCCATATCCAGCCGATCGAGGCTCTTTTCGGTCGCCGAGCGGACCCACTCGCCGGTGATCTCCTTCGGGAGTTCGCCGTGGCCGGCCTGCGGGTGATTGTAGAAGTCGTAGCCGACCTTCGTGGCGACGGTGACCTCCTCGCGGTAGTCCGCCAGCGCCTCGCCGAGGACCTCCTCGCTCTCGCCGTGGCCGTAGACGTCGCCGGTGTCGAAGTAGGTGATGCCCTCCTCGATCGCGTGGTGGAGCATCCCGATCGCGTCGTCCCGAGTCCGATCGCCCCACCAGTCGGTGCCGACGACCCACGCGCCGAACCCGACTTCGCTCACTTCGACGTCGGAATCGCCCAGTGTCCGATGATTCATACCCTCGGATTGGGCGTCGGTTCACTTATACTGTCGGCTACGGCTCTGCCGGGCGGTCCGGAGCCCGCCTTCACGACGGTTCGGAGGCGGACGTTTATGTGCGAATCCGCGGCCAACGCCGCCGTGATCTGAGAACAGCCCCGCGTCGGGCCGCGGTCGCTCGGCACGTCGGCGCGGGGAGGGCGGAATCGAGTGCCGACTGTTCGCCATACGATGCCACCACTATAGTAGCGTTTGCAAGTCTTCACTCACTCGATCGCACGCTGTCGTGCGATCGGATGTGTAATCAGTTGCAAACGCTACTATAGCCGTCACTCCGCTCACTCGCGCTCGTGAGTAAAGATCCCGTCCGGATCGTACCGCTCCCGGACCTCCCGAAGCCGCGCCGCGTTCCCCGCGTACACGTCGTCGGCGTCGGGGTCGCTGCCGCCCGCGAAGTTCGGAAGCGTTCCCGCGAGCGACGCGTCCGCCCGGAGTTCCCGACAGGTCTCGCGCACCCACTCGACGGTCCGCTCGGTCGCCAGCGGATCGTCCCACGCGGCCTCGACGTTCGCGACGACCGCCGCGTCGCGGCCGACGACGGGGCTCGTGTCGGCCTCGGCCTCCGAGACTGCGCCGTGCATCGGCCAGAGGACGATCGTCGACAGCGACGAGGGCGCACGCTCGGCCGCGTCCCGCAGCGTCTCGATAGCCCCGTCTTCGAGCGTCGCGAGCGGGACCGACTTCCAGTAGTAGCGCCGGCCCGCGGGGAAGTCGTCGTCCATCATCGTCTGGAGCTCCAGGTACGACATCGTCTCGAACGACGACGCGAACGCCGCGTCGTGGTCGACGACGGGGCCGAGCCCCTCGCGAGCGTGTTCCGGCGCGCCGGCGTAGACGCCCGCGAGGACCAACGCCGGGTCGCCGCGTCGCTCGCTCGGGAACGCGGCCGTCGACGGCACCGTATCGAAGTACGGGAAGACGCAGGACTCGGCGGGCGCGGTCCGCTGATACGAGCGGTACGCGGCGAGCGCCGCGCCCGCCTCGTCGAGCGGCAGCCACGACTCGGCGTAGGCGACGTCGTGATCGAGCGGGTGGAGTTCGAACTCAAAGGCCGTGACGACGCCGACGGTGCCGCCGCCGCGGGCGGCCCAGAGGAGATCCGCGTTGCGCTCTGCATCTGCGGTGATGCGCTCGCCCGTTCCGGTGACGACGTCGACGGCGCGGAGGTTGTCCGCCGTGAATCCGTGCTTCGGCGAGAGGTAGCCGGTGCCGCCGCCGAGTGTGAGCCCCGCGACGCCCGTCTCGGAGTAGACGCCGCCGGGCGTCGCGAGGCCGACCGACTGCGTCGCGCGGTCGACCGTCCCCCACGTCGCCCCGGGGCCGACACGCGCCGTCCGCGCGTCGGGGTCGACGCGGACCCACTCCATCCGCGAGCAGTCGACGACGAGGTCGCCCGCGACGGACGCCCCCGAGACGCTGTGACCGCCGCTCCGGACCGACACGGAGCGGTCGTGATCGCGGGCGAAGGCGACGCAGTCGACGACGTCGTCGGTCGACTGGCAGTACGCGATGGCCGTCGGGTAGGCGTTCACCATCCCGTTCCAGACGCGGCGCGCCTCGTCGTAGCCGTCGTCGGTCGGCGCGACGACGTCGCCGGCGAGCCGCGTCGAGAGGGCATCGAGCGGCAGCGACGCCGCGCGCTCGCGTGCGGCGCGGTGCGGGTCCATACCGGATCGGGGGACGCGAGCGGCTTACCGCTTGGGTTGGGGGCGACGCTCCCAGGATCGCGACGGCCCCATAGTGATTACTCTCGTCTCGTACCGCCAAACGCCGTCACCGGGGGGTGGCGTTCGGCGGGAAACAGTGAGAGTAATGACTATCAGAGCAGTTCGGCCATCCGATCCAGGTAGTCGTCGTACACCGAGATGGCCGACTCGATCGGCGCCGAGTCGGTCATCTCGACGCCGGCGGTCCGGAGCACGTCCATCGGGTACTCCGAGCCGCCGAGCGCCAGCGCCTCGCGGTAGGCGTCGGCCGCGTCCTCGCCGTCGTCGAGGATCCGATCGACGATCGCGACCGCCGCAGAGATGCCCGTCGCGTACTGGTAGACGTAGTAGTTGTAGTAGAAGTGCGGAATCCGCATCCATTCGCGGGCGATGTGGTCGTCCAGTTCCGCGGGCGCGTAGAACTCCCCCTTCAGGTCGCGGTAGAGCTCGTCGAAGCGATCGGGCGTGAGCGCGCCGTCGTCTTCGGCGATCTCGTGGATCCGGAGCTCGAAGTCCGCGAACATCGTCTGTCGGAAGAGCGTCGAGCGGAACCGCTCCAGGTACTCGTCGAGGACGTGCATCCGGAGGTCGTCATCCTCGACGGTCTCCAGGAGGTGATGCGTGAGGAGCGTCTCGTTGACCGTCGAGGCGACCTCCGCGACGAAGATCGTGTAGTCGGCGTACTGCCACGGCTGGGCGTCCTTCGCGAGTTCGGAGTGCAGCGAGTGACCCAGCTCGTGCGCCAGCGTGAACATCGAGGCGATGTCGTCCTGGTAGTTCATCAGGATGAACGGCTGGGTGTCGTAGGTGCCCGCCGAGAAGGCCCCCGAACGCTTCCCGCGGTTCTCGTAGACGTCGACCCATCGAGCGTCGAGCCCCTCGCGGACGCGCGACTGATAGGCCTCGCCGAGCGGCGCCACCGACTCGACGATGTACTCGGTCGCCCGCTCGTAGGGGATCTCCGGTCCCTCGTCGCCCGTCAGCGAAATATACAGGTCCCACATCCGGAGGTCATCGAAGCCGAGAGCCTCCCGCTTGAGTTCGGCGTGGCGGTGGAGGCTGTCGAGGTTGTCCCGGACCGTCTCGACGAGCGTGTCGTAGACCTCGACCGGGACGTTCGGCCCGTCGAGGGCGGCCTGACGGGCGGTGTCGTAGTTCCGCGCGCGGGCGTACTTGACGTCCTTCTTCACGCTGTTCTTCAGCGACGTGCCGACGGCGTTGCGGACGTCGCCCCACTCCTCGTAGAAGGACTCGTAGACCTCGCGGCGGAAGTCGCGGTCGGGGTGCTTCTGGAGCTTCGTGAAGTTGCCCTGGGTGATCTCCACCGACTCGCCGTCCGGGCGCTCGACGGTCGGGAACGTCATATCCGCGTTCGAGAGCATCCCGTAGATGTCGGAGGACGCGCCCGCGACCTCCCCGAGTTCGGCCAGGAGCTCTTCGACCTCCGCCGAGCGGGTGTGGGGCTTCGTCCGCAACACGTCGTCGAAGTAGTGTTCGTACGCGGCGAGGGCGGGCTCGGCGTCGACGAACGCCTCGACCTCGTCCTCGTCGAGCTCCTGAAGCTCGGGATCGAGATAGCTGACCGCAGAGCGCGCCGAGGACGACAGCGACTCGGCCTTCGCCTGCAGCGCCTGGTACTCCTGATTCCGGGTGTCCTCGGCGCTCCGGAGGCTCGCGTAGCTCGTGACCTTCGAGACCTCCCGGAGGATCTCCTCGCGGAGTTCGAGCAGCTCCAGCAGCGTCTCGGGGTCGTCGGTCACGTGGCCCTCGTACTCGCGGAGCTCGTCGACGCGGTCGGAAACGGCCTCGTAGGCCGCCTCCCAGGCCTCGTCGTCCGGGTAGATGTCCGTGAGGTCCCACTTGTACTCGGGGTCGATGGCGTCGCGCTCGGGAACCTGACTCATACCCGAAGGAGCGACGGAGCGGAGGTAAGACTTACTCACGCCGACGGGGCGAGCCCCGGTCAGTCGCGGAAGGAAGAGGCGATGTCCCGGAGCGACTCGTTCGGACGGGCCGGGACGTCGTAGACCACGCGGTCGCCGGGCTCGCGGAGGCCGTAGCAGTAGCCGGGATCGAGTTCGTCGAGTTCGACGGCGTCGTCGGGGCCGCGGTCGTGGCGCTCGCACCACTCGACGAGGCGGTTCTCGCCCTCGCGGGGCTCGCGGGCCAGTCGCTCGTTGTCGTAGGCGCCGCGGACGAGGAGGCCGCGGGAGTCGGCGCTCACCCGGGCGAAGGTGGTCGTGCCATCGAGCAGCAGGCGGACGACGTCACCCTCTGCGACCGCGGCGTCGTCGGGGAGCCGGAGGCAGGGGCGGCGAGTCCCGCCGCTGCGGGCGACGCTTGCCCGGAAGGAGGTCACGGAGTCGTGATCGCTCGGGACGCGCTCGGCCACGGTCGAGCCAGCTACTCTTCGGTGTCTTCGTCGGCGTCGTCCTCGGCCGCTTCCGCTTCGTCCTCGGCTTCGGCCTCGTCGTCGCCGAACGTGCCGTCGACGAGCGAGGCGTTCACCTGCGCGGTCGCCTCGGAGACCTGCCGGCCCCGGACGGTGATGCGCTTGCGCTCGCCGTCGCGGGAGGGGTTGTAACCGACCCCGCCTTCGAGGAGGAGCTCCTTCAGGTTCGCGCCGGCGACGTCGGCGCGCATCGGACGGCCCGCCTCGTCGGAGCCGCCGGTGAGTTCGAGCGTGTAGCCGTCGAGGCCGACGGCGCCGCCGTCGACCTCGTCGCCGAGCTCGCGACCGAGGAATCGGTTCGCGTCCTGTCCGTCGACCTCGAACTGCTGGGTGTCTCCGGTCTCGTCGGAGACGACGACTTTGAATTCAGCCATACGGAAGGCGAGACGGCCGCCGATAAAAAGTACGTCGAAAGCGACTCCCTCGAAACGCTCCAGCGGCGCCAGAGCGCCTACGCGGACTCGAAGCCGTCCTCCCAGCGGAAGCAGCCGTTCCGCTGGACGACCTCGCCGTCGACTTCGATCCGCGAGTCCTCGCTCACGTCGGTGATGAGGTCGACGTGGACGGCCGAGTCGTTGCCCGACTCGCCGTCCGGGAGGCAAGCCTCGTACGCGCGCCCGAGCGCGAGATGTACAGTATCGCCCATCTTCTCGTCGAAGAGGATGTTCTCGGTGACGCGGTCGATGCCGCGGTTCATCCCGATCCCGAGTTCGCCGAGGCGACGGGCCCCCTCGTCGGTGTCGAGGACGTCCGCGATCGCCGCCTCGCCGACGTCGGCCGCGTAGTCGACGACCTCGCCGTCCGCGAATTCGAGCGTCACGTCGCGCACGCGCGAGCCCTCGATCGTCATCGGCACGTCGAAGTGGACCCTCCCCTCGGTGTCGGCGGGCGCGGTGAAGACCTCGCCGGAGGGGAGATTGTGGGAGTCGTAGGCGACCGAGGCGGCGGAGTTGACGGCCGTCCGGCCCTCGATCGACATCGTGAGGTCGGTCCCGGCCGAGACCAGTCGGACCTCGCTGGCGGCGTCAAGGATCTCCTTCAGTTCCTGCATCACCTCGGCAAGCGACTCCCAGTCGCGGAGGACGGCGTCGTAGACGAAGTCCCGATACGCCTCGTAGGACATCCCGGCCTGCTGGGCGAGCGAGCGGGTGGGGTGGACCGTCAGCACCCAGTCGGTCGCGAGGCGCGCCTCCCGGACGGGCTGTTTCGCCCGCGAGACGGCCTGCCGGGTCTCGCCGTCGACGTCCGCGGTCGCGTGGGTGTTGCGGCCGCCGCGCAGCGCCAGCACCGAATCGGCGTTCTCGTAGAGCGCCAGTTCGTGGTCCGGCGCCTCGAAGTCGCCGTCGTGGGCGCGCAGGTACGCGCGGGAGACCTCCGCGGAGTCGTAGGTCGTCACGACGTTCGCGCCGCGCTCGCCGAGCACCTCGGCGACGGCGACCGCGAGGTCGTGGGCGTCCTCCTCGACGCTGAGGACGACGTCGTCGCCGGCTTCGATCCGGGCGCTCCAGTCGACCAACAGCTCGGCGTGTTCGCGGATGCGTTCGTCCATACTCCCCCTCGCGAGCGCAGTGAAAAACGCTTATCGCCCGACGGGTGCGAGTGCGGTCGTGACCGACATCGCCCTCGCTACCTCCGCGGAGCTGCCCTCGCTCATCGACGACGACGCGGACTTCGTCGCCGCGCTCCGCGACCGCGGAGCCGACCCCGAGCCCGCCGTCTGGTCGGACGAGTCGGTCGCGTGGGGCGACTACGACGCGGTCGTGATCCGGTCGATCTGGGACTACTACCGGCATCCGGAGGCATTCGCGGCGTGGATCGACCGGCTCGACGCCGCCTCGTCTGCGGTGTGGAATCCGCCCGCGACGCTGCGGTGGAACGGCCACAAGCGCTACCTCCGGGATCTGGCCGAGCGGGGAATCCCGGTGCTCGAAACCGAGTACGTCGAGCGCGGGACCGACGTCGCGCTCGCGGACGTGTTCGAGGCGCGTGGCTGGGAGAAAGCCGTCGTCAAGCCCGCCGTGAGCGCCGGCGCGTTCGAGACGAAACGGATCCCGAAGGGGGACGTCGACGCCGAGCAGGACTGGCTTTCGGACCTCCTCGCGCGGCGGGACGTCCTGATCCAGCGGTACGCCCCGGAGATCACGGCGGGCGAACTGTCGCTGATCTACTTCGATGGCGAGTACAGCCACGCGGTCCGGAAGCGTCCCGGCGACGGCGACTTCCGAGTCCAGTCGGAACACGGGGGGCGCGTCGCGGCCGCGTCCCCTCGCGCGGGAATCAAAGCACAGGGACGCCGGGTCGTCGAAGCCGTCACCGCCGAACTGGACGGCGAGCGTCCGCTGTACGCCCGCGTCGACGGCATCGAGCGGGACAGAACGTTCCGGCTGATCGAGGTCGAGCTCGTCGAGCCCGAACTGTTCTTCCAGGCCGATCCGGACGCGGCCGGCCGCCTCGCCGACGCGCTCGTGGGTCGGCTCTGAGCCGCTGGCGACCGCGTCGGCAAACCGCAATCACTACGCCGCCCGCGACTGGAGGCGCTCGTATGCAACTGGGCGTAGTCGGGCTCGGCCGGATGGGACAGATCGTCGTCGACCGCGTTCTCGAAGCCGGACACGACGTGGTGGCGTTCGACCTCGACGCGGAGGCGGTCGCGACCGCCGCCGACGCGGGCGCGACGCCCGCGGAGGACCTCGACGACCTCACCGACCGGCTCGGCGACGACAAGCGGATCTGGCTGATGGTGCCGGCCGGCGAGGCCGTCGACGCCACCCTGGAGGAGCTCGAACCGCACCTGGGCCCCGAGGACGTCGTCGTCGACGGCGGCAACTCCCACTTCGAGGCGTCGGTGCGGCGGGCCGACTCGACCGACGCGGCCTACCTCGACTGCGGGACCTCCGGCGGCCCGGCGGGCGCCGAACTCGGCTTCTCGCTGATGATCGGCGGGCCCGAGTGGGCCTACGAGGCGACGACGCCCGTCTTCGACGCCGTCGCGACCGGCCCCGACGGCCACGATCGGATGGGCGAGAGCGGCTCGGGCCACTACGTCAAGATGGTCCACAACGGCGTCGAGTACGCCCTGATGCAGGCCTACGGCGAGGGCTTCGAGCTCCTGGCGGACGGCCGCTACGACCTCGACCTGGAGTCGGTCGCGCGCACGTGGAACAACGGCGCGGTCATCCGCTCGTGGCTGCTCGAACTCTGCGAGGAGGCCTTCCGCGAGGAGGGCACCGACCTCGGCGACGTCGCCGACCACGTCGCGGGCGGGTCGACCGGCACCTGGACCGTCCAGGAGGCGCTCGAACAGGAGGTGCCGGTCCCGCTCATCTACCAGGCGCTCGCCGAGCGCTTCGGCAGCCGCGCCGACGACGGACGGTTCAGTCGGCGGCTCGCGAACCGCCTGCGCTACGGCTTCGGGCGCCACGAGGTACAGCGGCGCGAGGAGTGAGATCCGCGAACGGCGCCGGAGCGGCGGCGCGGCAATCACAATTTCCTTAACCCCCGACTTCATACCGCCGATATGGTCGAAATCAGCTTCGTGGGGCTGGGTCTCGGGGTGACCCTGACGCTTCTCGCGGTTGCGCTTCACTACGCCCGCGGCACCGGGTGGACGCCCACCGGTGACATCTCCCAGGAGGTGCTCGACGAGCGCGCGAGCACCCTGCCGGAGACGGACTTCCCCGAACCGATGAACCGATCCATCGGCGGCGGCGCGGCGCCGGCGGGAGCGGTCGCCGGCGGCGAGGAGGGCGCCGAACTCGAAGAGGGCGGCGAGGCCGACGAGTCGGGTCCCGCCGACATCCCCGAAGACGAGATCGAGTACTACGAGGTCGAGTTCGCCAAGCAGGGCGAGACGATCGAGCTCGCGAACAACGAGCCGATCCTCGACCAGGGCGAAGACCACGGCTGGGACCTCCCCTACGCCTGCCGCCAGGGGCAGTGTGTCTCCTGTGCCGGCCAGATCACGTCCGGCGGCAACTCCGAGGACTACGTCGAACACGACAACCAACAGATGCTCGACGACGCCGAGCTCGACGAGGGCTACACCCTCACCTGCGTCGCGTACCCCCGCGCGGACTTCACGATCGAGACGGGCGAGGCGCCCTGATAATGAGTACTCTCGCTTCTTACCGCCGAGCGCTACCCCCGTTGACGGCGCCCCGGCGGTAAGAGACGAGAGTAAATCAGTATGAGATCGTCGGCGATCGGTTTTCCTTCGACCCCCGTTTCTTCCGTTCACAACGGTTAAACCACCGGCCGGTCTACTCGCGTTCGAGGGCCCGTAGCTCAGTGGACAGAGTCCCTGGTTCCGGACCAGGATGTCGCGGGTTCAAATCCCGTCGGGTCCGTTCGGCCTTCGACCTCACTCCCCCGACGACCTCCCCCTCGCTTCGCTCGCAGGAATCCCGTCGGGTCCCGCCCGTCTATCTCGAATAAGCTCTCAGGGTAACGCATCAATTAGTAAAATCATATATGTTCGTCTCCTATCTGTTTCGAGTATGCCCTCCCCGTTTCAGAGCCCGGTAGTACGGTACGGGCTGAGCATCAGCAACGCCCTGATAATCGCAGGTATCGCGTACTTCTTCCTCGACGGCACGATCCGGTGGGTCGCGCTCGGAATCGCGGTCTTGGAAGTGATCGTGACCCCCCAGATACTGAAACGGGCGGGATAGACCGGGCGTTCGACCCCGTCGCGACCATCGTTCGCCGCTCGGCACGGACTCGTCGGAGATTGGCGGAGCACCGACAGAGCTAATCGCCGCGCCGTGGCCGAGTTTCACGGTGCCCTCCACGAACGAGATCGAACGGCCGGAGGAAGCGCTTGCCGTCGCACAGCGGTTCAGCGGCGCGAACGTCTGCTGAGCGTCTGCGACGTGGAGCACCGGGGCGACGCAAGCGCTGACCCTCGGGAGGAGGGCAGGTCACAACACCCGCACGCCGAGCAGGCCGACGAGTCCCAGGAGCGAGAGGTACGCCGACCGGATGACAACCGGACGAAGGAGCTGTCGGTTGATCCCGACCGCGAGCCAGATCTTCACGAGGATGCTCGCGAGCGTTCCGGCGAGGACGCCGCGGGCGGCGACCGCGGGCGTGATCTGTCCGGTGCTCGCGAGCGAGACCGCCGTCGTCGTCGTGGTGCCGCTCGACAGCAGCCCGCTGAGGAAGCTCGTCACGAGGAAGCCCGCGGTGCCGAACATCTGCTGGGCGCCCGCAGTGAGCACGAGCACCGCGAGGAACAGCAGGCCGAACGTCAGGGCGTTCGTGCTGCTGAACGGCGAGTCCAGGTCGATCTCGATCTCCTCGCGCCAGTTCCGCTCGTAGCCCGTCAGCAACACGCCGCCGACGGCGATGAGCCCGAGCGGGAGCCCGACGCTGAGCGCCGACTGGGGGACGAACGCGACGACGATCACGAGGTTCCGGACGGCCATCGCGGCGTCGGCGACGAGGATCGTCGCGACCGCCAGATCCAGCATTCCGACGTTCAGTTTCGCGCGGTTCGCGATCTCGCCGATGACGGCGGTGGAGTTGACGAGCCCGCCCAAAAAGCCCGTGATGAACATCCCGCGGCCGCCGTAGCGCTGCATAATCGCGTAGTTCGCGAAGCCGATCGCGCTGACCGCGATCACGAGCATCCAGACCAGCTGCGGGTCGATGGCGTTCCACGGGCCGTACTGCCCGGCGGGCAGGAGCGGGTAGACGACGAAGGCGATGATGGCGAACTCGGCCGCACCGCGGACCTCTTGGTGGGAAAGCTGATTCGCGAAGGAGTGCAGTTCCCGCCGGAGCACCAGGAGGAACGAGGAGGTGATCGCGATGACGACGCCCTCGAGGACGTAGTCGCTGCCGACCAGCACGCCGACGGCGTAGGCGACCAGCAGCGACGTGGAGGTCGTCAGCGCGAGGCTGCCGCCCATCTCCGAGACGTCGGCGTCGTCGGTCACGCCGCGCGCCTCGGCGAGCAGACCCCGAGCGCCGAGCAGGAGCCCCTGGACGAGGACGAGCACGCCGCCGAGTGCGAGGAGGACCGTCTCCCCGATCGTCGCGGCCGCGACACCCACGAGGCTCGTGAGCGTGAACGTCCGGATACCCGCGGCCTTGTTCGACCACTCGCGCTCCAGGCCGAGCAGCATCCCCAGCGCGCCCGCGATGAACAGGTGGAGGACCTTGACGTCCAACGGCAGGGACTCGGGACTGAACGGCGCCATCGGTCACCGCCCGAGCGAGTCGATCGAATGCCATTTCTCGACGAACATACTCATATTTAGTAATATTTTTCTATATAGACTATATATTTCTTGGGCTTCGGTCCGCCCGCCGCGTTTTAGGCACGCCCAAACTTCGAAAAGGTATTTAGTGTTTAGGTAGCCCTAAAACGTATGGTACCCGATCCGAGCGACGAGACGGACGCGACGTCGACGTCGAGTCCGGCTGGGAGGAGGGCAAGGGCGCCGTCCAGTCGGGGCAGTCGTACGTCCACACTTTCGAGACGGCCGGGACCCACGAGTACTTCTGTATCCCTCGCGAGGCCGCCGGGATGACCGGAACGGTCGTCGTCGAGTAATCCGATCGCCCCCTCCCCCACCCTTACGATGACACCCCCTTCGCTCACGGCCCTCAGCGATCAGATCGACGCCCTCGCGAGCGACCGCGGCGACTACGTCGTCGTCTGCGGGCGGACTGGCGAGCGGCCGGTGCCGATCGACGGCCGGCGCTTCGCGAGTCGGACGCGGGCAGAGCGCGCCGCCCGCGCCGCCGAGCGGTATCGGGCGACCCTCCGGCGCTACGACCGCCGTCTCCCCTTCTACGACCTGATCGTTCAGGAGGAGCGGTGGCCCACGGGCGACGCGACGGGCGGCCGGATCGGCGAGTCGACGCCGTGACCCGGTAGGCGAAAACTCCGATTCGCGCTCCCGGTCACCCGGCGGCGTCAGACCGGACGGCGCGTCGAGTCAGTGGCCCGAGGCCTCGTCGTCGAGCGCTTCGTCGAAGCGATCCCGACGGCGCTGGCACTCGCGGACGCCCCGGAGGAGCGCGTCGAGGGCGGGATAGGTCGTCTCGCGGTCGCCGAAGAGGTACTCGACGACCGTGTCGTGGCCGATCCCGGCCTTCACCTCGCTCGCGGTCACCGAATCCAGCGTCGACTGGCGCGCCTCGATCGCCGCTTCGAGGTCGGCTTCGAGCGACTCGATCCGCCGGCGGCGCTTCCACAGCGTCTCGTCGTCCGCGAGGATCACCGTCGCGGCGTCCGCCGCCGGCAGCGACGCCCGGACCGACTTCAGCGTCTCGACGGCGTCGTCGAGGGAGGCGCGCTCGCGGTCCAGCGTCCGCAGCATCACGTCGCTCTCGGCGAGCCGCTGTTCGACGTGGGTGAGGATGGCGCGCTGGAGGGGCTCGGTGAAGCGGTTGCCGCCGCCCTCGCTGGCGAGCGCGACCGCGACCTCCGCGCTCAGTTCGCTGGCGAGCGCGGTGCGGACGTCGGCGGCCGCCTCGCCGTCGACGTGCGGGGCGACCTGCTCTTCGAAGGCCGAGCGGACCCGGCGGCACCGGTCGTCGGTCGTCGCGGCCGCGGCCGTCGCCTCGCCGGCCGAGAGCGCGCGCTCGGCGCCCCCGACCGAGACGGGGTCGGTCTCGACGACGACCCGACGGAACTGCTCGAACCCACGGCGCTGCTTCTCTGTCGCGCGGTGCTCGTCGCGGACGCGTCGCCGCGCGGCGGTCAGGTCCTCGACGGCGGCGGCGATGTCGGGCATAGTTTAGGTATGCCTAAACTATCGTATAACCGTTTCGGCCCGCGCCCGGACGCGGCGGCCCGCGAGTCGCCGAGCGGCACCGGCGAACGGCACCCCCTTCCCGGGCTTTTTGCGCCGGGCGGACCGAGCCCCGGTATGCGCGCAGCAGTGTATCACGGCCCCCGCGACGTCCGGGTCGAGGACGTGCCCGAACCGGAACTCGACGAGCCGACCGACGCCGTCGTCCGCGTGACCCACACGGCGGTCTGCGGGTCGGATCTGTGGTTCTACCGCGGCGACAGCGACCGCGAGACGGGATCCCTGATCGGCCACGAGCCGATGGGGATCGTCGAGGCCGTCGGCGACGACGTCCGCTCGGTCGAGCCCGGCGACCGCGTCTTCGCGCCGTTCAAGGCGAGCTGCGGCACCTGTGAGTTCTGTCGGAAGGGCCTGCACACCTCCTGTGTCAACGGCGACGGCTGGGGCGGCGACAACGGCGGCGCGCAGGGCGAGCAGATCCGCTGTCCCCACGCCGACGGGACGCTCGTCCGCGTGCCGGACCGCTACGCCGACGACGAGGACGCGCTCCGCTCGCTACTTCCCCTCACGGACGTGATGGGGACGGGCCACCACGCGGTCGTCAGCGCCGGCGTCGAGGCGGGTGACACCTGCGTCGTCGTCGGCGACGGCGCCGTCGGGCTGTGTGCGGTGCTCGCGGCGCGCCGCCTGGGCGCCGAGCGGATTGTCGCCGTCGGCCACCACGAGGACCGCCTCGCGCTCGCCGAGGAGTTCGGCGCCACGGACGTCGTCGGAGAGCGCGGCGAAGCGGCGATAGAGCGCGTCCTGGAGCTGACGAACGGCGGCGCGAACCACGTCGCCGAGTGCGTCGGCGCCGCCTCCTCGATGGAGACCGCCGCCGAGGTCTGCCGGCCGGGCGGCACCGTCGGCTACGTGGGCGTTCCCCACGGCCTCGACGGCGGCCTCGATCTGTTCTCGTTCTTCGGCGACAATATCGGAATCAGGGGGGGCGTCGCGCCCGTCCGCGCGTACGCGGAGGACCTGATGGCCGACGTCCTCCAGGGCACGCTCGACCCCGCGCCGATCTTCACGAAGACCGTCGACCTGGAGAACGTCGCCGAGGGCTACCGCGCGATGGACGAGCGCGAGGCGATCAAGGTGCTCGTCGAGGTCGGCGAGTGAGCGATCGGGCCCGTTCTCACTCGACGCCGCCGACGCCCGAGGCCGCGTCGGGGAGGTCGTAGGCGGTCGCGTCGAGGCCGAGTTCCTCCAGGGCGGCCTTCATGTGTTCGTCCCGCGCGTAGTCGGCGCCGTCTTCGACGCGGAGCTCCTGGGCCTTCGCGAGCACCTCGCCGCGGCGGTCGTCGGGGATGTCGTACTTGTCGGTCGACAGTTCGATCACGAGGCCGTTGTTGTCGTGGGTGTAGAGCGAAAAGAAGATCCCGCGGTCGAAGACGTTGTACTGGCGGTTGTGGTCCTCAAGCGCCTGGGCGACGTCCTCGAAGTCCTCGGGGGCGACGCTGAAACAGAGGTGGTGGACCGAGCCGGTGCCGCCGCGCTGAGGGCCGCGGTTGGAGGCGCGGTCGCCGACGAACACCGTCAGGATGCGGCCGTCGCCGGTGTCGAAGAAGAGGTGGGTCTGCGAGGGGTCGTCGAGGTTGGGCTGGCGGAGGACGAGCGGCATCCCCAGGAGGTCGCGGTAGAACGCGACGGTGTCTTCCTCGTTGCTCCCCCAGATCGTGATGTGGTCGGTCCCGGTCGTGTGGATCGGGCTGTCGGGCCGGTCTGCGGTGACTGGCGTCTCGTCGCTCATACGCACCGTAACGCCGCCACGGTCTTAAGTATCGAAGTGACACCGGTGTCACCGGTGCCGAGTCCGACGACGGTCAGTCGGCCGCCTCGCCGACGAAGGTGTCCCGCCGATAGCGACACTGCTCGCAGAAGAACTGCGCGTAGCCCGCGGGCTGGACGCCGCTGAACGCCATCTCCTCGCCGCAGTCGGGGCACCACTCCGAATCGACGCCGGACGGCCGCTGAATCGACATACCGGCGTGGAACACAGCCGCACACATCATTCTACCGATTTATGATCATTGTTAGGGAACGATGTCGGACGGGGGGACTTCGGCCTGGCGGCGAACGGCCGGGAAACGAGAGCGCGGGTCAGTACCGCGACGGGAGGTACGCGAAGCCGACGAGGAAGACCACGGTGAGGAAGGAGATGATGCTGACGCCCCAGAGGCCGTTCTTGTGGAGCGTGAACCGCTGGATCTCGGCGTTCTGCCGGCGGTAGCTCTCGAAGTTCTGGGTGAGCTGGAGCGTCGAGTCGCCGGGGAAGTGCGCGAGGTACGTCTCGCCGCTGAGCGTCACGTTCGCGTTGTTGCCGACCGAGATGCTGTTCGTCCGGGGGGCGTTCCACGCCAGCGTGACGCCGCTCGTCGTCACGGCGTCGACAGACGTGGCGTTGCCCTCGTACTGGAGGGTGTCGCCCTCGGCGTAGCTCCGCGTCTCCGGCTCGGGGAAGTACTCGGCGGCCGGGACGAGTTCGCTCTCGTTGAGCACGACGTACTGGGTGCCGTTCTGGGTCACCAGCTCGCTGCTGGCGTCGGGATCCTCGGCGAGGATGGCGGACTCGTTGATGTCCTCGCGCAGCGTGAACTCGGTCGGATCCGAGGCGTTCTCGACGAGCACGCGCCACTGCTGGCCGTCGAACTCCTGGGTCGTGTTGTTCCCCCAGGTCACGGTGTAGCGCGCGGACTCGTTGGTGTACTGGAGTTCGCCCTGGATCACGGTCGTGGCCGCGGTGCCGTGACCGCCGCCCTGTTGTGACGACGAGATCGACGAGACCGTGTAGGTCTGTCCGCCGACGCGGAACTGGTCGCCCTGTGCGAGTTCGTACTCCGGATTCTCGAACTCGACGTGCGGCGCCTGCGCCGTCGCGATGAGCGAGTACGAGGCCGCCCCGATGACGATGAAGAGTGCGGCGTAGATCGCCGCGGCGCGTCGTTGCATATCTCCGGATTTGGCCACGTGGCGTATAACGGTTACCGTTTTCTCGAACCACGAGGTCCGGTGACGGCGCCGGTACGGCCGGTACGCGGCGGCCGACACCGCGATTCGGATTCGAGAGCGTCGACGCAGACGGCGGCCGACATCGAAGTATATATGCTTTCTTGTCCGACCAACTTCGTATGGGAATCTCGGACCTGTTCGATCCGGAGAGCATCGCGGTCATCGGCGCGTCGGCGACGCCGGGCAAACTCGGTAACGACGCGATGGCGAACGCGAAGGAGTTCGACGGGCCCGTCTATCCGGTCAATCCGTCGGGCGACGGCGAGGTCTACGGCTACGAGTTCGTCGACTCGGTGGCCGACACCGACGCCGACCTCGCGCTCTGCTGTGTCCCGGCCCCGGCCACGCCGGGCGTCATCGAAGACTGCGCGGAGGCCGGCGTCGGCGCCGCGGTCATCTTCGCCGGCGGATTCGCCGAGGCCGGCGAGGAGGGGCAAGAGCGACAGGAGCAGATCCGACAGACCGCCGAGGAACACGACCTCGCGGTGTTGGGCCCGAACACGGCCGGCCACATCATCCCGCATAGGAACATCTACAGTTCGTTCGTCCCCGGCTTCGACGAGATCGAGCGGGGCGACGTCGCCGTCGTCGCACAGAGCGGCGGGATCGGCGTGACGGCGACCTTCCAGTTGGAACGCGAGGGGTACGGCATCTCGGGGATGTACGGGCTGGGCAACCGCGTGAACACGGACTTCGCGGACGTCATCCCGATGCTCGACGACGATCCACAGACGAAGGCGATCGGCCTCCACATCGAGGGGACCACCGAGATCGACGCGTTCGAGGAGGTCGTCGCCGACGCGAGCACCCCGATCGTCGCCCTCAAGTCGGGCAACCGGATGCACGACTTCGTCAAGGCGCACACGGCCGCGCCGAACCAATCCTACGAGCGCTACGAGGAGATCCTCGCCACCAACGGCGGCGTGATGGCCGACTCGGTGACGGAGCTCTTCGATGCGAGCCGCGTCCTCGCGAAGTCGCCCACGCCGGACGGTCCGAACGTCGGGCTCGTCACCGCACAGGCCGGACCCGGGATTATGATGTCGGACTACCTCGCAGAGCGCGGCGCGACCTTCCCCGACCTCACCGCCGAGACCCGCGAGCGCCTCGACGACCTGCTTTTGGGCTTCACCTACGACGAGAACCCCGTGGACACGGGCCGGCCGATGCCCCAGTTCGGCGAGGTCATCGACGCCGTGGCCCGCGACGACAACGTCGACATCGTCTCGGTCTACGAGATCTTCGAGCACTCGCTGGGCTATCCGATCGAGGAGCTCGAAGCGCTCGCCGAGGAGGTCGACAAGCCGATCGTCTTCACCGTCGCCGGCCCCTACGAGCCCCTCGAACCCGATCGGAAGCGGATGGAAGACCTCGGAATCCCGACGTTCGACGCCCCCGAGCGCGGCGCGTTCGCGACGTCGGTACTCGTCGATCAGGGCCGCTGAAGTCCGTCGCCGTCGGGACGAACGCGGCTCTTCGGTAGTTCTTCGCTGCTCTGCACCTCACTCCAGGTCCCTCGCCGGGAGTGACAACCCCGTCGAAATCGACTCGTCGCTCGCGCGGTAGGTCCGATCGTCCCTGTCGATCAGGTCGTAGGCTTCGAGCCGCCGGAGTGCCATCCGTCGGTCGCGGGTGTCGATCGGATCGAGGCCCGTCCCGCGATACACCGCGTCGGCGACGTCGGCGTAGCGCGCGTCCAGTTCGCTCTCTGTGATCTCGCCGGCCTCGCGGATCACCGCGTAGACGAGGCGGTGGTGTACCGGCAGGGAGCGGAGGTTCAGATTCCGAATGCGGGCGCGAGCGCGAGCGAAGGCGTCGTCGATGTCCGCATCCCGGATCTCCCGGTGCTCGCGTTCGTCGGCGAGCGCGGCCGCGGCCCGCAACGATTGGATGCCGTGGCGCGCGATGCCGGCGACCGCGTCGGCGACGTACGCCAGTTGCCGGTCGGTGACGGGGTCGCCGGCCAGCCCCCTGTCGGCGCGGGTGCGGAGGATCGCGACGAGTTCGTCGACGCGGTAGCGATCGAGGCCGACCGAGACGTCGATCCGGCGCCGAACGCTCCCGCTGAGGCGGCCGAGCCAGCGGTCCTCCCGTCGAACGATGCCGACGATCGACAGCCGATCGACCGCCAGCAGGTGATCCAGCGCGTCGGTCGACGACAGCCCCTCCGCCTCGTCAAGTACGAGAACGATCGGCTGATCGACCTGTTTGCGAAGCTTCCACCGGAGGTCCTGGACGGTCGCGCTCCGGGACGGATTGGCGTGTCCCGGAGCGGCCGCGATCACCCGTCGGAGGATCGACTCGGTCGTCGCGCCCAGGGCGCCGACCAGCACGACCGACACGCCCGCGTGCCGCTCCAGGCGACGGACGACGTGCCAGGCGAGGGCGGTCTTCCCGACGCCCCGGGGCCCGTGAACGACGGCGCTCTGGGCCTCCCGGCCGGCGGTCGCGGGATCGAACGCCCGCGAGAGGGCTTCGACGGCGCCCTCTCGGTGTTGCAACTCGTCGGGGGGCCACGCGTCGTCGAAGACCCGCGGGCGGACGATCATCGGTGCTGTCGAAACGTGTGAGTACGGACACTTAAACAGTCGGCGTGGATGCAGGTACGAGAAATGCGCGCCTGTGCCGTTTTCAGTTAGCGACTCGACAGATAAAAACAAGCCAAGGGCCGGATTTGAACCGGCGATGATCCGCTCTGCAGGCGGACGCGTTCGGCCAGACTCTGCCACCTTGGCGCAGTACTTTCTATTCCGTTTCGTCGTTTAAGCCTAGCGGTCCGGCGCAGCACCGTGGCTCGTGGGCACGGGATCGGCGGAAAGAGCCGTAGCTATGGGGTGGGATGGTGATAATCGAGAGCGTCGCGCTCGCTCGGGCGAGCGTGTCACTCTCGGTGTCTGATGAATGTAGTAT